>JAFUFG010000115.1 GCA_017470045.1 Bacilli bacterium
CTAAGAATATTGTTCGTAGAGAATTAACAAAAGAAGAAGCTTTAGAAATGTTTAAAAATGATCCATATAAAATGGATTTAATCTCTAGAATGGATGAGAATGAAACAGTAATTAGTTGCTATTCTCAAGGAGATTTTACCGATTTGTGTCGTGGACCACACGTAGATAATACAAAGGAAATTAAACATTTTAAACTTTTAAAAGTTAGTGGAGCATACTGGAAAGGTGACGCTAAAAATAAAATGTTACAAAGAATCTACGGTATCGCATTTGATACAGAAGAAGATTTAGAAGAGCATTTAAAATTATTAGAAGAAGCAAAAGAAAGAGATCATAGAAAATTAGGAAAAGATCTTGGAATATTTATGTTTGCAGACCTAGTTGGTAAAGGATTACCAATGTGGTTACCAAATGGATTTATTGTAAGACGTGCATTAGTTGACTATATCATGGATAAAGAAATTGATTTAGGATACAAACATGTAATGACTCCATCTTTAGGAAATGTAGAATTATACAAAACTTCAGGACACTGGGATCATTATAAAGATGATATGTTCCCATCTATGGAATTAGATGATGAAGCATATGTATTACGTCCAATGAACTGTCCACATCATATGATGATGTTTAAAAATGAATTACATTCTTATAAAGATTTACCAATTAAGATTGCAGAAATTGCAAATGACTTCCGTTATGAAGCAAGCGGTGCAGTATGTGGTATCGAAAGAACAAGAGCATTTACTCAAAATGATTCCCATATCTTTGTAAGACCAGATCAAATTAAACAAGAGTTTAAAGCAGTAATTGATTTAATCCTAGATGTATATAAAGACTTTGGATTTAAGGATTATAAATTTAGATTATCTTTAAGAGATAAAAATGATACAGAAAAATACTTTGGTAATGATGAATTATGGGAGAAGAGTGAAAAAGCTCTAAGAGAAGTATTAGAAGAAGTAAATGCAGATTATTATGAAGCAGAAGGAGAAGCTGCTTTCTATGGACCAAAATTAGATGTTCAAGTAAAATCTGCAATTGGACATGATGTAACATTATCAACAGTTCAATTAGACTATCAATTACCAGAAAGATTTGAATTAACATATGTAGATGAAAATGGAGAAAAGGTAAGACCTGTAGTTATCCATAGAGCAATTCTTGGATCATTAGATCGTTTCATCGCATTCTTATTAGAAGAAACAAAAGGAGCATTCCCAACATGGTTAGCTCCAGTACAAGTTAAAGTAATTCCAGTAAACTCTGAATATCAAGCAGATTATGCAAAAGAAGTATATGATTTCTTAAGAAAACATCATATTCGTGTAGAATTAGATGATCGTAATGAAAAACTGGGTTATCGTCTAAGAGAAGCACAAACTGCTAAGATTCCATATACGTTAGTATTAGGAGATAATGAAAAGAATGACAAAACAATTTCTTATCGCTTATTCCAATCAAAAGATACAACTACTGTAACATGGGATGAGTTTATCAAATTACTAGAAAATGAAATTGAAAAGAAAGAATTAAGAAAGTAGAAATACTTTCTTTTTTTATGTATATTTCACCAAACTTGTTGCTAAAAATGTTATAATATAATATGAGTTAAAATAGACAAAAAGGTAGGTGATAAACATGAAGAAATTCAAATGGAATCGTTTCTATACTATTCTAGTTTTATTAATGTTTATCACTATGACATATGCTTCTGTGAATACCAATCTATTTATTGATGGTAAGGGATACGTAAGAGTGGAAGAAGAAATAAGAATAACAGATGTTCAATTAATTGAATCAGAATCAAATGCATATGAAGCATATGAACCATCTTTCACAAAAAATACAGTAACAATTAATGCAAATTTACCAAAACAAGCCTCTACTCAGACTTATCAAGTAACGATAAAAAATTCTTCTAACTATGATTTTGATATTCAAGAGATATTAGAGGAAACCTATAGTAATACAAATATTTCTTATGAAATTACAGGTGTACAAAAGAACACATTATTAGAAGCAAATACCACGACAACATTTACCATAAGATTATTTAATAATACTACCATTGAAGAAGAAGAGGATGCATATCAGACAGAGGATTTTACATTTGATTACACCGGATCAGAACAAGAGTTTATAGTTCCTTATGACGGAGATTATACTATAGAAGTTTGGGGAGCCCAAGGTGGTAGTGCGAATACAACATATTCGGGTGGTTATGGTGGATATTCTACCGGAACCATTCATTTGAAACAAAATCAGAAAATCTACATAAATGTAGGAGGTACAGGCCAACTATGTGAAAATGATACAAAAGATGGTGGCTATAACGGTGGTGGAGCTTGTACAAAATATCCAGATGATGCAGCAGAAGGTTCTACTAATCTATACAGTAGTGGAGGAGGAGCTACCCATATTGCCTTTGCGTCAGGAGAGTTAAATAAATTAGAAGATTTAAAGGGAAGTTTAGTAGACAATCAATATTATCTAACCAAAGCAATTCTTATCGTCGCAGGCGGAGGCGGTGGAGGAGGATTTTATCGTTCTGCAAATAATACAGATACAAGAGCCGGAAAAGGTGGAGCTGGAGGAGGATTTGTAGGAAATCCAAATACACCTACAGTATCCAACCAAGCAAATTGGAGAAATGCAAACCAACCAACTGGTGGAACACAAATAAGCGGTGGAACACCAATTAATACAACTAAAACGATTTATCCTAGCGGAAATGCTGGATCCTTTGGACAAGGTGGAAGCGCCAATGATAAAGTACCAACAGCAGCAGCTGGAGGTGGCGGAGGATTCTATGGAGGATCTGGAAACCGTATGGTAGGTGGAACTGGTGGATCAGGTTATATTGCAAATCCAAGTTTGACTAATAAGTCGATGTATTGCTACCAGTGTACAGAGTCTGAACAAACGGAATTAAAAACGATATCCACAGAAAACCATTCTGAGACTCCTATTAGTAATTATGCAAAAGAAGGAAATGGCTATGCAAAACTATCAATCACTAGAAAAGTAGAAGAAGGAACAACTTTTGCTTATGATTATTCAGGAGAAGTAAAAGAGTTTATAACACCATATAGAGGTATTTATAAATTGGAAGCATGGGGAGCACAAGGTGGAACATTAAAAGTAGATAATAGTAGAGGTGGTTATGGAGCATACGCGAAAGGTGATATTTCACTAACAAAAGGTGAAAAAATCTATATCGCAACTGGTGGTGCTGGAATAGCATCTAGACAAAGACCAATCTTCTTATCAGGTGGATGGAATGGTGGAGGAGATGCTAGTACGAATAGCACTTATGGAGAATACTTTGGCTCCGGTGGAGGTGCAACTCATTTTGCCATAACGAATAATCTTGGAGAATTAAAAAACTATATTGAAAATAAAGAAGACATCTTATTAGTCGCTGGAGGCGGCGGAGGTGCTGGAAACAATACAGGATATACACAAAATCATAATGGAGGTTCTGGCGGAGGATATATCGGAAATGCTGGTGGATGTAAAACAGCAGCAAACAAAGCTTATGGCGGAACTCAAACAGAGGGAGGAGCCAAAGGACAAGAAGGTTCTGCAGGATCATTTGGAGCAGGGGCATCCTATAATGTAAATCTATCAGAAAAGAGTAGAAAAGGAGCTGGAGGTGGCGGTGGCTACTATGGTGGAGGTTCCAATGGATGGACATCGTCTGGTGGTGCAGGTGGTTCTGGATATATAGGAAATGAGCGTTTAACAAATAAAGTGATGTTTTGTTTTAAATGTAGTGAATCTTCTGAAGAAGATACAAAAACAGTAACAACCCAGGCAATTTCTGATGTACCACAACAAAATAATGTAAAAACAGGAAATGGTTATGCAAAAATAACACTCCAAAAAAGAATTAATAATTATGTTGAATTGGAATTGAAATTCGAATTTGAAAAATTTATAAAAACAGATATTACATATGACTATCAATATCCATATAACTTTTTCAAAGGAAATAAATCAACATCCTATTCCAATTTTAGTGAAGAAGATACAGAAAATGTATGTTCAGGAGAAATTGGAAAGATTTATTTTACAAACTGGAAATACGGAGATAATATAGAATTTGATTATGATGTAGCATACACAGACTTAACTCCTGTTTCAAAATATGTAAGTTATGAAATGCAAGTCCAAGGAAAAGGTAACAATACAGGATGGAGTCCAAAACTAGTAAGCTATAGAAATAAAACTTATATAGGAACTGGAAGTATGCATATTAACGATACCAGAACTCTTACTTCCAGTTATTTTGGAAATGATTATTATGCAATGAATTTGAGGTTTGATGACTATGTTAGTGGAAAAGTAACAGTTAGTAACATTGTTGCAAAAAGAATCGCAAAAGATACAATAACAAGAAGAGCAAATCGTTTGATTGGAGAATTACCAACACCAGATTATTATAATGATGATTATCAATTTTTAGGTTGGTTTGATTCTCCAACAGAAGGAAATCGAATAACAGAAAGTGAAATGATTCCAGAAAGTAATGTCACATACTATGCTCATTGGAGTAATGGATTTGACATTAATTATGATCTAGATGGAGGAGAGTTAGAAAATGCAATTACTCACTATATTCCTTCTGCAGGAGTAAGTGAATTACCAACTCCAACAAAAGAAGAATATGATTTTATTGGATGGACCGGAGGAAAAAATTTATTTAACGGAACATTATACAAGCGTATTGCAGTAACTTATGATGGAGCAGAAAGTAATGATAATAAAACTTACATGTCAGACTTTATTGCTGTTGATCCATCAACGGAATACACAGTTAGTAATGATTCAGATGTATCAATGTTTGTTCTATATTATGACAGTGAAAAAGCATATAAGGGATATGATAATAAGCAAATATCCACCAAAACATTTATTACGCCAAGTAACTGCTCCTATGTAAAAATAAGAACAAGACAAACAGAAAATGTACCTTCAAATTATCCAAATATAAAAATACAATTAGAGAAGGGAAATCGAGCAACGGCAATAGAAGATCAAATAACAACACCTCAGAATCCATTAACGATTACTACAGGACAATCTGGGGAAAGATTCTATCAAGCACATTGGACAAAAAAATATGAAATTGAATATGATTTGAATGATGGTTCGTTAGAAAACCCAATAACCTCTTATAATGAAACAACTAATTCATTTACATTACCGAATCCAACGAAGGAAGGATATATTTTTACTGGATGGACAGGTGGAAAAAATCTATTCACAGTAAAAGGTGCAATGGGTAAAAATAATGGCGTAACTCCATCGGTTGCATCAAATGGAACAATATCATTTTCAGGTACTCCAACAACATCATGGGTAAATGCAACAGTATATACAGGGCCAATAAAACCAGGAACTTATACATTATCAAGACCAGAAGCAAAGCCTTTTTCAATAAACATAAAAGGTAGTGATAATGGGACTACTGTGTTTGATTTTGGAATTAGAAAAGATGAGACAACAAGGACAAGTACAATCACAAAAGAGGTAACATACTATACTTATTTAGCTTCTTTGGAAGTTGGAGAATATGTATCAGATTCTACTGAATTACAACTTGAAAAAGGCAGTGTTGCAACGGCCTTCGAAAGGTATATCAAAGTACCACAGACATCCATAACAATACCAAAAGGTTCTGCTGGAAATCGTTTATATAATGCAAATTGGGAAGTAAAAGGAATTGGAGATTATAACTTGCTAAGTGGTTGGGTATCAGGAGATGACGGAACAATCTCGTCAGAAGATCCATATGCAAGATATGACGACCCATATTATACAAAATTAATTAAATTAGAAGCTGGTAAAACTTATACGATAAATGGTGTAGTGGATTCATCAGACGTAAGATGGAGAAAATACGATCTATATGGAAAATATAATGCTAACATTGTAGAAGGATTATCCATTACCCCTGAAGAAGATTGTTATGCTAGAGTTTTAATAATACAAAATGTAACGGAATCAGTGAAAGAAAACTTTTCAATTACAATCACTGGATAAAAAAGAAGAGAGTAATCTCTCTTTTTTTTGTATATTTCACCAAACTTGGGGTAAGAAATGGTATAATATAATATGAGTAAAAAGAGACAAAAAGGTAGGTGATAAACATGAAG
>JAFUFG010000116.1 GCA_017470045.1 Bacilli bacterium
GATTGGTTAGATGTACAACCAATTGAAGAAGGAAATACTTTTAAATATTCTATTAAGAATATGATGCAAAAGACGAGTGATATTCAAGTTCGTCTTCAAAAAATGAAAAATACTTTTCTGGACAGAGATCCAGATTCAATACATCGCCTTTTAGGTGAACAAATCGAAAAAGTAATGCATCTTGAGTGAGCTAATGCAAGTGGAAAAGTAAAACTTTCTACAGCAATGTGTGTAAAGGCTTTTCAGACGGTTTATATGGATAGTAGGTCTCCTTACTTTGTAAAGGATACTGAAGAATGTAGTGTGTTTAATTATTATAATGCGTTTACTCAACTTGTTACTGACGATAGCAAAGATATATTAGGAAAGTTTGAAAAAACTCTTCTAGTTGATTCACTATTTAATTTAATTGATTAATGCAAGTAATAAAAAGAAATGGAGAGAAACAAGAATTTGATTTCTCAAAAATTAAAAACGCAGTAAACAAAGCATTTAATGCTGTTCATAACGCAGATGCTCCTGATGAATTCATTGATTATTTAAGTACTGTTACCGAAACATTTAAAACTGATATAACTGTTGAAGAAATTCAAAATTTTGTTGAATACTCTTTAATGGGACAAGGTTGATTTGATGTAGCTAGAGCATATATTGTTTATAGAGAAAAACATTCTGATTCTCGATTAATTCAAGAAAGACTTGATTATATGGATAAATATAGTCATTCTGGAGATAATGCAGCATCTTCTTCTGAAACAGATGCTAATTCAAATGTTTCAATTAAAAATGTTGCAAACTTGGAAGGAGAAGTTTATAAAACATTTAATAGAAACGTTCAGAGAGCTAGAATGAAAGAAAAACTTTCTAAAATGTTTCCAGAAGTAGCTAAACAATATATAGAGGATCTTGATAATCATATTATTTATACACATGATGAAGCATCCACTCCAGTTTTAAAATATTATTGTTGCGCAGTAACACTATATCCACTAATGACAGATGGTGTAGGAAATATGGATGGCGTAACACCAAATCCACCAAACGATATTGCGTCATTTAGTGGTCAAATTACAAACCTTATTTTCCTATTAAGCTCACAATGTAAAGGTGCTGTTGCTGTAGGTGATTATTTTATTGCATTAAATTATTATGTGATAAAAGAATTTGGAGAAAAGTGATATGACAGACTTAACGAGATTGTTACAAAAAACCTTGAAAATAATCACGATGTAAAATACTACATTCGTAAGGGCATGAAACAGTTTATTTATGGTGTAAATCAACCAGCTGGAAACAGATCGTTTAATTCTCCATTTTCTAATATAAGTTATTATGATTCTATTTACTTTGAATCATTGTTTGGTGATTTTTATTATCCGGATGGAACAAAACCTGAATGGAAAGCAATAGATGTTCTTCAGAGAATGTTTATGGAACTTCATCGTGAACTTAGACTTATTAAACCACTAACGTTTCCAGTATCCACAATGGCGTTAGTTCACAACAATTCAGAATATCTTGATAAAGATTATAAAGATCTTTGTGCAGAAGAGTGAGCTAAAGGTGGAAGTTTCTTCTGTTTTAACAGTGATAATCCTACATCATTGGCAAGTTGTTGCAGAGTTCTTAATGAAATTACTGAAAACACATTTAGTTCTACAACAGGAATGACTGGTGTTATGACTGGTTCATGTAACGTTATAACATTAAATTTAAATCGCATTATTCAAAACTGGTTCAGAAGTATTCCTAAAATGGAAGATGACTTTGGAATAGGAATAGTACCTAGTGAATTACAGGTTGGAAAATATCTTGTTAAATATCCAGAAATGCAACAGAGCTTAAAAAAGTATCTTATAAGTATTCTTGAGCGAGTCTATAAATATCAAATCGCTTATAAAACAATGCTATACGATCTTGAAGATGCAGGAATGTTTACAGCATCCAATGCAGGTTATATTTACATGAAGAAACTTTATAGTACTGTAGGCTTGATTGGATATAGCGAGGCCGCTCGTTTTCTTGGATATACTGTTGGAAATAATGATGATTATAAATCATTCTTACAGCTTATTTTAGGAACAGTAAAAGAACAGAACAAATTACATTCAATTCATGATAAGAAAAGACCTTTCCTTATGAATAGTGAAGCTATTCCAGGAGAGAATCTGGCTGTAAAACTGTATCAATGAGATTCTGAGGATGGATATTGAGTGCCAAAAGATCAAAATTTATATAATTGTTATTTTTATAATCCTTGAGATAACACAAGCGTTCTTGATAAACTCAAGCTTCATGGAAAAGACATTTCAAAGTATACTGACGGTGGACAAGCTGCTCATATTAATTTAGACGCACATCTAAGTAAAGAACAATACCTTAAATTAATGGATTTTGCTATGTTAAACGGAAGTAGTTATTATACATACAATATTCCAATGAGTGAATGTGCAGACTGTCATCATACTGTTAATGCTCCTATTAACGAATGTCCTATTTGTCATAGTAAGCACATTAAATATTGGACTAGAATTATTGGGTAAACAATATTGCCCCTTTTATTAGTAATAATATAAGAAAACCCAGAATATGCTGGAAAACCCTTAGAGCTTTAACTACCAAAGTGTAAAAATGTTAAAGATTGGGCAATCAGCAGACACTAAATCAAATTATACAAAAAATCTTGTAAGATATCTTGCAAGTCTCACAAAAATTTATTAACTTTGTATAGATTTAGGGTTTCAGAGACTACCAATGGGAATCCATGTTTGGATTATGGTATAGTCCACTCCCTTTTATGTAACATTTAATAAATTTTTAATATGAGAAAAGAAATTCGTTATTGTGATGTTTGCGGAATAGATTCCGAAACAAAAGGCGTATATAACAGAAAAGAAATTGGATGTTTATGCGATAAACATTGAGAGCAATGACGCCGACTTGGAAAATTTATGGATAATAATCCAAGATGCGTTTTTGATCCAAATGAAATCAGATTATGTGATGGTTATGCAGAAATAGACACGTATGATGCTTATGGAAATGTAGTAACAACTTTTAAATTAGATTTAGAAGATGTTCCTAAATTATCTGGGCATAAATGAAGAACTGTATTTAAAAATGAAAAACCTTATTTATTTACCGGGAATCAAAAATCAGAGCGTATATATTTCCATCGTTTAGTTTTTCCAACAGAGAATCAAATAGATCATATTTCTGGAGATACTTCTGATAATAGAAAGTGTAATTTAAGAGAAGCATCGATTCAAGATAATATGAAAAATTTAAAGAAAAAATCTAATAATCCCTCTGGCATCAGAGGTGTATCATTTGATAATAAACGACAGAATTGAAAATGCGATTTTACGTTTGAAAAAATGAGAATTTATATCAAAGCTTTTCCGTCTATTGAAGAAGCGGTGTATGCTAGATATCTATTAGAAAAAGCGTTTTTAAAGGAGTGGAGAAACGAATCTAATAACGAAGAATATTTAAAACATATTAACAATTTATCAGAAACTGCAAAAAAAGCAGTTTATGAATATGTTACACAAAAAATAAATTCTGCGAAAGCAGGGGTATAAAGGATCTAACGTGTGTAGATAACTGGTCAAAAGAACGACAGATAGAACAAAAGTCTCGCATTTATACTAAAGAACAAGATATACAATGTTAAAATATGTTGATACACAAATTGTCTTCTCAGAGATACCAAATGAAATTACGTTGGCCATAAATATATCAGGATGTCCTAATCATTGCCCTGCATGTCATTCTAAATATCTCTGAGAAGACATTGGAAAGCCATTAAACAAAGAAGCCATTTTAAAGTTAATCTCAGAAAATGAAGGAATAACTTGTGTTTGTTTAATGGGCGGAGATCAAGCACCTAATACTATTACATGGCTTGCACAATGTATAAAAGAAAAATATCCTGATTTAAAGGTTGCTTGGTATTCTGGACTAGCAAAGATTCATAAAGACATTGATACATTTTACTTTGATTATATTAAAATTGGACCTTATGTAGAAGATTTAGGACCTCTTAATAGTCCAACAACTAATCAAAGACTTTATTGTAAAGGAAAACATTTACATAAAATGGATGTAAGTAATGAAATGTTTTATGATATAACAGATAAATTTTGGAAAAATGGTACAGATTAAAACCTGCGAAGACCTAGAAAAAGTTAATTCGTTAAATAGTTTGTGCTTTTTAAAAATTGGTGCACCGTGGTGTGGACCATGTAAAGTTCTAAATAAAATTATAGATGATGTTGAAAAAGAACATTCTGATATATTATTTTTAGAAATTAACGTTGACGATTGTGAAGAAGATTTAATAGATAAGTTTGGAGTTCGAAATATTCCTGTAACGATTGTATTAAAAGACGGTCAAATACAATCAAAGGAAATTGGAATACAAACAAAAGATCAAATAGAAAGTAGACTTTTATGCAAGTAATTGTATTTGATAAATTCTTTAAATGTGTTTATAGACTTCACAAGATTCCTCTAGATTGAAACTTTCTCCAGGTCGCAAAATTATTAGATTTACAACATCCGGCAAATGAATACCAAGCCATAAGACTTATGGATGATGCTGAGTTTTGTATAGATGATTATGTATATGAAGATGAAAAGTTAAAACTAACAGACTCTAATTGTAAATAATATGATTGATGTAAAAATTAAAAAGTTGGATGAACGTGCTATAATTCCAGAATATAAAACAGAGTTGGCAGCGGGAATGGATCTATATGCTGTACTAGATCATACCATTACACTAAGACCGCTAGAAAGAACTCTTGTTAAAACAGGTTTATCAATAGCTCTTCCTGCTAGTTATGAAGCTCAAATTCGTCCAAGAAGTGGATTGGCTCTTAAACAAGGCATTACTGTTCTTAATACACCTGGAACAATAGATGCTGATTATAGAGGTGAAATTGGAGTGATTTTGATTAATCTATCTGATACTCCTGTTGAAATTCATCCCATGGATCGTATTGCACAAATGGTTATTGCTAAACATGAAACTGCAAACTTTACAGAAGCCGATCAATTATCAGATACAGAACGTGGTTCTGGTGGATTTGGTAGTACAGGTGTGAATTAATGGCTAAATTTAATGACACATTAATTTGTAGAGACGCCAAAGGTAAATGTAGGCGTGTAGACATTTCATTAGATTGATCTGATGACTTACACGCTTATATCATAGAACGTTCTAGTGGATTATTGGATGGAAAACAAGTAGTCGCTCCAATAATAGAGATACATAAAGGTAAAGCTAAACGTACTGTAACAGAACAAGCAACTTTACAGTATAATAGTGAACTTAAAAAATATCTTGATAAAGGGTATAAGAATATTAAAGATCTTGGCATTGAAAATCTTACTTTAGACGCTGCTGAAAAAGCTTTGCCTAACGAAAATACTGATCAAAATGGTGTTTTAAAACCAATGTTAGCTAAAAAATATCAAGATGCTAGTCCTAAATTACTTGAAAACGAATGATACGCAAGCAGAAAAATAAATGGGGTGAGATGTTTCCTTTTCTGAGATGGAAACGAAATAAAAACGGTTTCTAGAGGTGCTACAAATTACGATGTTCCTACTACTCATTTAAGAACGAACTCTAAGTTAATAAACTTTTTTAAACAATACCCAAATATAATATTAGACGGCGAATTGTTTAAATTCGGGTTAACGTTGAACATAATCAGTGGATTATGTAGAAAGCAACAATGAGAAGATTCTATGAATCAACTTGAGTTTTATATGTATGACATTGTTGATTTAAATAAGCCTTTTGTAGCAAGATATAATACGATATTAAAAATTCAGGAACTTCTTGGATTAATATTTTCTCCAGAAAGAGAATGAACAAATTCTGACTTAAAAATACAGGTTGTTCCACATGAATTAATTTCTGGTGCAGAAAATATTAAAAAGTTACATGATAAGTATGTATCTGAAGGCTGAGAAGGTCTTGTAATTAGAGACAAAGTTACTCCGTACAAGCCAGGGGCTAGAGGAAATTTTATGTTAAAATACAAAGCGTACCTTGATAAAGAATATTTAACAGTGGGTTTACAAGAAGGGCTTAGAAGAGAAGACTTCACATTTATAATGGAAACTGAGTCTGGAAACAGATTTAATGCTAAGCCTATTGGTTCTAGAGAAATCAAAGAACAATATCGTGCTAATTTGAATAATATTATTGGAAAGATGGCAACTGTTAAATATTTTGAAATGAGTGGAGCAGGAACAGACATTCCACAACAACCTATTTGATTAGGAGTTAGAGAGTGCGAATAAAAAATTGTAAAAATTTGGAATTGCGAAATTTTTATTGTATATTTGTTGGAGAAAATTTCACAAATGTCAAATTTTAAAAATTTCGCAATATGAAAATTTATACTTTTGAAAACCAGAAATATATTTCACAAAAATACAGACTTAGTGATTATATTCCAGATAAAATTAAGGATTTTGTTGTTAGAGAGATAAAAGTTCCAGCTATAAATGAAATTGTTGGAACAATTTATTGTTTTGTTAATATGTTAAATGAAAAAGTATATGTGGGACAAACATATAAAAAATATTACGAACGATTTGGACACCATTATTGTGATACATTTGGCAAGAAGGACAATTTATACTTTCATAACGCAATTAGAAAATATGGATGATCTAATTTTAACAAGTATATAATATGACAATCCTCGGAATGTTATGAGAAAAATACAGATAATGTAAAAATGTTAGTCGAAATACTAAATACCAAAGAATCTGAATTTATTGCATATTTTAATTCTAATAGTCATGAGTTCGGATATAATTGTACTTCCGGCTGAAAAAGTACAACATTTAACACATATATTAAAACAAAATTAAAAGTAGCACCAAGAGAAAAGAAGCAGTACCATCCATTAATTTATGGAGATCATCCTATGGCAAAACCAGTTCTTCAATTTGATTTAGACGGACAATTTTTAAATAGATGGGAGTGCGTAAAACTTGCTGAAGATAATACAGGAATTTCAATTCATCCAAAAGCAATGTCCAGTGGTAATTGTATCTGAATTTGAGAATCAGAATATTCAGATGAATTATTACAGAAAAAAGTAGATTGATTACAAGAAAATCATAAATCGATAGA
>JAFUFG010000117.1 GCA_017470045.1 Bacilli bacterium
AAAAGAGATTTTTATCAAATCTCTTCATGATTAAAGATTATTTATTTCTTCTAAAGATAGTCCAGTAGATTTCATAATAATTTCAACTTCAACATCATTTTCTAGTAGATTACGTGCAATTTCTATTTTTTCTTCTCTTTTGCCTTCTTTTCTACCTTCTTCATGACCTTCAACTCTACCATCAAAATAATAAGTATTTTGTAGAATTCTTTGTTCTTTCTCATTGTCATATACGCCAATAAACTTCTCTTGCATTGCTAAATCTTCTAAGTCTTCCACGATATCCAAGGCCTCCTTATTTCCATTCGCAATGTGTCTCATCTCTTCATAACTATTACAATTTAATAGAGATAACATCGCATCTAATTCATCAGCCTTATTATAACAAGAATCCTTAAATTTGGAAAGATATACATCATAAACTTTTAAATAATCTACACCATATTCCCCAGTTTCATTCTGAATTTGATACTGAATGATACGAACATCTTTATTTTCTTTATAAGAAGTATTATAAAGATTAACTTGAATTAATTCTTGTTTATGATATTTTTCTCCCTCCTTCATTTTCTCACTCAAAATACGAAATGCATATTGAAAGGACTTAACCGGATCTGATTCATGATACTCTTTATACATTTCAACATTAACGGACTTATCTTTAATATTGGATAAAAATAATAAATCCATTCTATAATCTTTAATCTTATTTCCAGTGTTTAATTCTGGATCATATAATTCATAATCATGTAAATCAATAGTTGTAATATAGCGAATTAACTTAATAAAAAATTCTCTAGATTTTTCCTTCTTCCAAAGCCATTTAAAGGTAGTATCATACAAAGGAGAAACAAATCGAATTTCACTCATAACATCACCTCCTCTCTGCCTAAGGCATAAACCTTTTATCACAAAGAAAAAGTGTTGTAAAATGAGTATTTTTTTGAATTCGTATTATTATTCCGAACAATAAATAAAATTAGTAAAAGCAAAAAGAAAATTTCAATAAAAAAAGAACTTGAAAAATCAAGTTCTATAGTTCAGCAAAAAAAATCATTAGAAAAAGTGACACCCATATATCGAAGAATATCTTCAGCAATATCATATTCATTTCGATCATCTCGAAACTTAAAATGATTTAATTTTGAAAAATCCTTATAGTGAAGATTTTCAATAAACTGATGAATAGTAATTCCATGATAAGATAAGTATTCATGAATAAAGGAATAATAGCGAAAACTACTTTCAATATTCTTAATATATTTTATAGAAATACCAGTGCTTCTTGAAATACGATTTATTAAATTATCTGTAAGAATAACTTTACCGGATATAATATCTTTCATAGTAATAGAGTCAACACCAATACTTTTTGCAAAATCATCAATTTCAATAGAATTAAATTCTAAATATTTTTTTAACTGAATTCCAAATTTATTTAGCATACAATCCCCTTCCTCTCAAGCAAATAATATCACAAAGAAATTAAGAAAGGAACAAAAAAGAACTTGATTTTGCAAGTTCTTTCAATTTATTTACCAAGTGCCTCACGAATTCGCATCTTAGCGTCCGCAACACTATTCCAATCTGGTTCCATAACCCATAAGTAATAATTATATCCCATACTATAAGTGTATCCCCAACTAGCAGAACCAGTAACTTGAATCGTCTCAATACTCCAAGTTGGTTTCTTATCCAATTGATATTTAACACAAGAAGTAATAAAAGACATATCCATATCCGTTTGGAACGATCCGTCTAAACTATTTAAAATACTGTTATATTTCTTAATAATGGTATCACTAGTAGTAATCTTATTAATAATAGCTTCAATCACTTGTTGTTGATTACGTCCTCTATGATGATCTCCATCAATATAAGCATAACGTTCTCTAGAATAAGCTAAAGCCTGCGTTCCATTAAAATGATTCCAACCCTTATTAATATGAATTTGACCTGTCGTATGTGTAATGAAATCAGCATCCGAATAAACATCAATTCCACCAATGATATCTACTGTTTTAATTAATGTATCAAAATTGATTCTTACATAATGATTAATATCAACATCATAGATACTCTCTAGAGTTTCAACACTCTTATCAATACCATAAACACCGGCATGAGTTAATTTATCTCTTAATCCAGTAGTTCCAGGTAATTGAACATAATAATCTCTTGGAGTATTTACTAATAAGATCTTATTTGTTTTTGGATTAATAACCATAATTTGATTAACATCACTTCTACCACGTACACTATCAACATCACCATATTGGTCAATTCCACTAATATATAAGATAAATGGTTCTGTTACTTTAACATCCGTATTCTTAGATTCCGAACTCTTATTCTCTACTTTCACTTTAAAAGTATAAATACTCTTAATTCGATCCGCAAATCCGTCAATTTCTTCTTTTGCTAAAGAATAATATCCTTTTTCCAATACAATTGCATTCGTATTATTCTTAATTAAAGAATCATACGTATCTGAAACATTCGAATGAATATTCTCTGTATAATGAATTTTATTCTGAAGTTCATTTTGTACTTCAGAAATATAAGAATCATCGATATAAGAAATATTCTTATTCTTTAACCCATGAATAGTAGTAATCTTACTATCTTTTAAAACATATACAGAGTAACTTAAATATTCTCCCTTAACTTGAGTATGTTTTAAGAAACGATAAGTAGTTCCTAAATAAGTAGAACCTATAATAGAAACAATGGATAATAATAGAAACACAATAAAAGATAAAATATGTAATATTTTCTTATTACTAAAGAAATCTAATACAAATGCGGAAATAAATAATAGTAATATACCAACAAGTACAGGATAAAAGTACTTTCCTGGTACAATATTACACTTGATTAAAAAATATAGGAATGTACTAACACAAAGAAATGCGAATACTGCAAAAAGAATAGAACCAATAACCTTCAATATCTTAATAATTTTTTCTTTTTTCTTTGCACGTTCTTTAAGTATTTTCTTTGTTACTTTTTTCTTCTTTTTCTTAACCTCTTTTGCCATAATATCCCCCCCTAATTCATAATAGTTCATAACTGGGTCATATTATAACATAAAATGTCATATATATCAAAGGTTATAGAAAAAAAAGAAGTTTACGAGTGTAAACTTCTAACGAATACAAGGTAATACGAACCGATTATTCGACTTATACCCTATTGTTAATAATATAGTAGTAATACTTATCGTAATAAGAAACATAATTTCATTCGATAAAACAATCGAGTAATGACTAAGAATTAAAGTACTATAGCCTAATACAAATCGATGCATAAAGTATATTCCGCTACTGTAATTCCGTATCTTTGATGTATCATAATATTCATCAAACTTCGTAAGATATAAAACTAATATTGGAATAAAAAATAAGAAACTAATAAATAAAGAATGATCATCTAAATAAGATCTACCCTTAATTAAAAATATCTCTACCACAAATAATCCATAACTACAAATAAGCATCCATAATTTCGGTTTAAATTCTACCCTTGAAATCAGCATCCCTATTCCGACAAAATAAAGTCCTTCAAAGATTCCATTACGCGTACATAAGAAATGATTAATATACCATTCCATTCCGTACTGTAATTTCGTACCCTCTATCAAAAAATAATAATTATTGCCTAATAATCCAACAAGATACAATATTCCGCCTAATCCGACAATAACACGAAGTTTATTCTTCTTATAAAATGGATATAGTATTAATACAGATACCATTAAAGCAAGTAAATACCACATAGCACCCCAAGGGTAAAAGATAAGATTCTTAACGATGTACTTAATCAATACGAAGCCTACTAATCCGACGCATCTAGTTCGATAAAAATAATAAAAATCCAATAAAATCCATACAACAAAAGGAATTAAAATTCGCTTTAAATAAGTTAATACTTTTTTATTCTTATCCGCATCTTTCGTTCGATCTAAACTCTTACAAAGAAAGAATCCAGAAACACAAAAGAAGAATGGAACCCCTATTCGTAATACTCCATGAAGGATATACCAAGAGACTGCATCAGTACCAAGGAATAAGTTACAATGTATCGCAACTATCCCAACCGCAAATAAGAGTTTAAAAATATCGACCAAGGGATATCTTTTCATAGGAAACACCGCCTTACCAAGAGTATAACATAAAAAAAGAATAAGTTTTCTTATTCTTTTACTTTAAATAAAATTCTTTATACCATTCTGCAAATTTACGTAATCCGTCTCTTAAACTAGTATTAGGTTTAAATCCGTAATCACGTTCTAATGGAGTTGTATCTGCAAATGTTACTGGTACATCTCCTGCTTGCATTGGAACTAATTCTTTATGAGATTCAAAATCATAGTCTTCTGGTAATACTCCAGCACGAATTAATTCTTCTTGTAAGATGTTAACGAAATCTAATAAATTTTCTGGATTACTATTACCAATGTTATAAACTGCATATGGAGGAATTGGTAATCCATCTTCTCCAGTTTTTTGTTCTGGAGCACCCATCATAACTCTTAAGATTCCTTCAACGATATCATCAACATAAGTAAAGTCTCTCTTACAGTTACCATAATTAAAGATTTTAATAGTTTCTCCATTAATTAATTTATTAGTAAATCCAAAATATGCCATATCTGGTCTTCCAGCAGGGCCATATACAGTAAAGAATCTTAATCCTGTACTTGGAATATCATATAACTTACTATAAGCATGAGCAAGTAATTCATTACTCTTCTTAGTAGCAGCATATAAACTAACTGGGTTATCTACTTTATCATCTGTACTGAATGGAACTTTTGTATTTCCACCATATACAGATGAAGATGATGCATAAACCAAGTGTTCTACTGGGTTATGACGACATGCTTCTAAAATATTGTAGAAACCAATTAAGTTACTTTCAATATAAGCATCTGGATTCGTAATAGAATAACGAACTCCAGCTTGTGCAGCTAAGTTAACTACTACACTAGGCTTATATTCATCAAATACTTTATTAATTAATTCTTTATCTGCTAAATTACCTTTAATAAATACAAATTTATCAAAAGTTTTTAATTCATCAAGTCTATATTCTTTTAACTTAACATCATAATAGTCATTAACACTATCAAATCCAATAATAGTAGCATCTGGATACTCTTTTAATAATCTTTTAGATAAGTATGATCCAATAAATCCAGCAGCACCAGTTACTAAAATATTTTTACCATTTAAATCTACTTTTTTCATAGTTCCTCCAATTCGTATCGTTATTCCGTATCGATATAACGATTAATCTCTACTAAATAAATCTCTTGTATATATTTCTTTTGTTAATTCTTTGATTTGATCATCCATACGGTTAACTAATACTACATCAACCATATCATTGAATTTAGAAAATTCATGAATAACTCTACAATCATTAAATGTATCAGCTTTTAAAGTTGGTTCATAAATAACTACTTCTACATTATAAGATTTTAATCGATCAATAATTCCTTGAATAGCACTAGCTCTAAAGTTATCAGAATCTGTTTTCATAGTTAAACGATATACTCCAACTACTTTAGGTTGTTTCTTTAAAATCATCTTTGTAATATGATCTTTACGAGTATCATTAGATTTAACAATTGCTTCAATTAAGTTTTGTGGAACTTTCTTATAGTTAGCAAGTAATTGTTTTGTATCTTTTGGTAAACAATAACCACCATATCCAAAAGATGGATTATTATAGTGAGATCCAATTCTTGGATCTAAACATACACCATCAATAATATCTTTTGTATTTAATCCATTTAATTCAGCATAAGTATCTAATTCATTGAAGTAAGATACACGTAATGCTAAATAAGTATTTGCAAATAATTTAACAGCTTCAGCTTCTGTTGAATCCATTACTTTAACTTCAACATCTTCTTTTAATGAAGCATTCTTTAATAATTCAGCAAATTTTAAAGCTTCTTTAGTTTTATCTCCAACAATAATTCTTGATGGATATAAGTTATCATATAAAGCTTTACCTTCTCTTAAGAATTCAGGTGAGAAGAAAATATTATCAATGTTATATTTTTCTCTAATACTCTTAATAAATCCAACAGGGATAGTTGATTTAACTACCATGGTACTCTTATTTCCCATAGAAATAACTTTTTCAATGATATCTTCTACACTAGAAGTATCAAAGAAGTTCATTTCATCATCATAATTTGTAGGAGTACTAATAATAACATATTCTGCTCCTTCAAATGCTTCTTTATAGTCTAATGTACATTTTAAATTTAAATCTTTTTCAGCAAAGAACTTTTCAATGTATTCATCACGAATTGGACTTTTTCTTTCATTAATCATCTCTACTTTTTCAGGTATAACATCTAATGCATATACCTCATTTTCTTGACTTAGTAATGTAGCTAGAGATAAACCTACATAACCAGTACCAGCAACAGCTATTTTCATATAATTTAATTCCTCATTTCTTTTTATAATTTTATCCCATCTGCAGTATGGCATATATGGGAAGAATATTTACCCTTTAATTCAGGATAAATACTTAAATATTTTTCTTCGGCTTCTTTCATAATTCGTTCTTTTTTATCCGGATCTATTAATGCGATACAACATCCCTTAAATCCTGCCCCACTAAATCTACATCCGTATACTCCATCAATAGACTTAAGAACTTCATATAAATCAATTAACTCTTTTGAACCAGTCTCCCACTTATGAATAGAGCTATATCCGCTTTCATTCATTAATTTTCCGAATCCAGCAATATTTCCGTTACGATATTCCGTAACTCCCATTCGAACTCTATCACACTCTTCATAGAAGTGTTCACTTCGTTTAATAAACTCATCCGGTAATTTATCTCGATATTGAATAAATAACTTTTTATCAATATCTCTCATATTCGAATCATTAATTCGACCTCTATCCATTCCGGCATAAGTCTTAATCAAATAAGAACTACATCTTAATTCCTCTACTCTTCTGTTATAAGATCCACTAGATAATAAATTATCAATTCCGGAAAAGAATACTCCGAAACATAATTCCGTATCTTTCTCATCCGAACCTATTAATTCGTAAGAATCATCTTTCATATCCATATATAATAGATGATTCTTTACGCATCGTAATTCCGAATAATAATTTAATTTTCCGTTATTTACGCCTACGTATTTCGTATCTGCCTCACTAGCAATTTGAATCAATGATTCGTTATCTAACTTTATATTGTTTAGGAATGCCAAAGCATTAATAAACGATATAATCATTGCGCTACTACTACTTGATCCGCCAATTGGTAATTCGCCATCCATAACAGCGCTTAATCCATATCTAAGAGGATATCTCTTACCAAGAGCAATAGTTGCACCTCTCAAGTTATCAGCCCAATCTCCTTCACAATCCGGAGTCTCAAGAACGTGCCATTGAGCTCGTTTCTTAAATTGAAGAGAATTAAGTTCGATTACTCCATTCATCTTAATATGATAAGCAATGTGTATTCCCTTATCTAAAGCAAAACTAAGAGTTAATCCTAAATTATGATCAGTATGAGCACCAATAGGACAAATCGTATAAGGAGTAAATGTTGTATAACTAGGATTCTTTCCATAAATACGTTTAAACTCATCTACTACCCTACGTTCCGCACCACTAGAAGTATAAGAAATAGTACTTTCAACTACTCCAATATTTGAGATAGACTCATCATACTCACGAGTACGTTTATCCATTGGCATCATAGCATCTGATGGAACAAGCCATGTATTTCCATCTTTTCGAACTCCAGGAATACGATTATCACGGCATAAAGCAGTAACTTTACGTTCTTTCATATTCCAACGTTCACTAATCTCTCGAACAGTTAAATATTCCATATAACCACCAACATGCATATATTTTATGACATTATCCGTCAAATGTCAATATGTAATATGATATTAAATAAAGAATGTCAAAATAAAAGAGAACATTGAGTTCTCTTAATAGTAAAGTCTAATCTAAAGATAAAATATTTTTTACT
>JAFUFG010000012.1 GCA_017470045.1 Bacilli bacterium
AAGAAAGATGCACGTATCGTTATTACTCGTGGTATTTTAGAATTACTAAATGAAGAAGAAGCAAAAGCCGTTATTGGTCATGAATTGGGTCATATTGCTCATATGGATATGTTTTACATGACTGTTGCTCAAGCAGTTCCTTTAATTCTTTATTTTGTATATGAGACTTTATGTGATCCTGATCGTAATAGTGATAATGATAAGAATAGCGGATATACGGTTCTAATTGGTGTTGTTGCTTATATTTTCTATATTATTTCTCAATATGTTATTTTATGGTTATCTCGTACAAGAGAATATTATGCAGATGAATTTAGTTGTGAAGTTACGAATAACCCTAATGCTCTTGCTAGTGCATTAGTTAAAATTGGATTTGGTTTAACTTCTATTAAAGATACAAAGGAAAAACATGCTATTTCAAGTGTTGGAGCATTGGGAATTTTTGATTCGAAATCTAGTAAATCTTTAATAGTATCTACGAATCATAATATGAATGATACTTCTATGATAAAAAATGCTATGAAGTGGGAACTATGGAATCCATGGGCTTTCTTTTATGAATTAAAGTCTACTCATCCATTAATTTCGAAACGTTTAATCGCAATTAGTAAATTATCATCGAAATATAATCAACAAGAATATATTCATTTCGATATTGAAAAGCCAGAAAGTTATGTGGATGATTTTGCTTGTGAATTAGTAATTGCTTTTGCTCCTACGATTATTTTCTTATTAGGACTTACAACGATTGTTTATTGCATCTGTGTTGATAAAGCTCAATTGATGGTTACTTGTACTGGAATTTTTGGTGTTTTATTTGTTATTGCAAGTTATATTCATTTTTGTAGTCGTCATGGAAATGGATATCAGAAAGCGGAAGTAGCTGGATTACTTGGTCAAGTTAAAGTTAGTGAGATTACTGCTATTCCATGTGAATTAGAAGGAAAAATTATTGGTAAAGGGGATCCTGGATGTATCTTTAGTGAAGATTTTATTTTCCAAGATAATACAGGAATTATATTTCTTGATTATAAACAACCTTTAACAATTCAAAATAAGATTTTTGCATTATTCCGTTCGAATGATTATATCAATTCTAATGTTAAGATTAGAGGTTGGTATAGAAGAGGATTAGTTCCTTATATCGAGGTTTATCAAATCGAAAGAGAAGATAAGAAGAAGACTATTCATACTGCAGCTATTGCAAAATTCCTTCATCTATTATTCTTGATTGGTTTTATTGGTCTAATTGTTTGGTCTATGATTTAGACTTTACAAAAATAATAGAATGTGTTATTATACAGTTAGTTTTTGTTGATGAATAACTTAGTAGAGATTTACTTTGTTACTAGAGACTTAGTGGTTAGGTGGAAACTAAGAGAAGTATTTCTTGAAATTACATTATTTGGAGAAAAATCGTTAATCGCGTTAAGATTTTGAGGTAAGTAATACTTACGAATTAAGGTGGTACCACGAGAACTTCGTCCTTATTGGATGGAGTTCTCTTTTTTTGTAGGAGGTTATGTATGCATACAGAATATGAGGTTAGGGTTCTTGAGATTAATGTAGAAGATGTAAAAAAGAAATTAGAGGGTATCGGAGCAGAATTTCAATGGGATTCATTACAAAAACGATATGTATATGATTTTATTCCAAGAGTTGATGGAAAATGGATTCGTTTACGTACGAATGGTATTAAAACAACATTAACGATTAAGAATTTAGTTTCTAGTGAAATTGATGGTACTCAAGAATTAGAAATTGAAGTGGATAATTTCGAAAGAGCAAATCTTATTTTAAAAGAATTGGGATATGATCCTAAGGGATATCAAGAAAATCGTAGAATACAATATGTATGGAATGGTGTAGAAATCGATATTGATTCTTGGCCACTTATTCCAACGTATTTAGAAGTAGAAGGTCCTAGTGAAGGGGCAGTCTATAATACGATTAAAGCATTAGGTTTTGAAAAAGGTGATACTACTACTAGAGATGTAGAAGGTATTTATTTGGATTATGGTCATGATTTAAAGACTATTTATGATTTGAAACTAGAGGAGGAGAGAAAATGAAATTATATGATGAATTAAAATGGAGAGGTTTAATTAAAGATGAGGCTGGAGAAGATCTTGCGGATAAATTAAATAACGAATCTATTACATTTTACTGGGGTACTGATCCTACTGCAGATAGTTTGCATTTAGGACATTATTCTAGTTTGGTTACTGCAAAAAGATTAATGAGAGCAGGACATAAACCAATTCTATTATGTGGTGGGGCTACTGGATTAATTGGAGATCCTAGACCTACTGCTGAAAGAGAGATTATTACAAAGGAAGCATTAAATAAAAATCTTGAAGGTATTCGTAATCAAGTTATTGGTATTATGGATGGAAATGCAGAAGTTGTTAATAACTATGATTGGTTTAAGGGATACGAATTTACGGATGTATTAAGAGATGTAGGTAAATACATCACTGTTAATTACATGCTTGATAAGGATATTATTAAGAGAAGATTAGAGAGCGGAATTACATTCGCAGAATTTGCTTATATGTTAATTCAAGGATATGATTTCTTATGGTTATATGAAAATAAGAATTGTATCATGCAAGTAGAAGGTTCTGATCAATGGGGTAATATTACTACTGGTATTGATTTAATTAAGAAGAAAACTGGTAAAGATGCTTATGCTTTTACAATGCCATTAGTTACGGATAAGTATGGTAAGAAATTTGGTAAGAGTGAAGGAAATGCTTTATGGTTAAATGAAGATAAGACTTCTTCTTATGAGTTATATCAATACTTAATTAATGTAGATGATGAAATGGTTATTTCATACTTAAAAATCTTTACTTTCTTAACAAAAGAAGAAATTGAAGAATTAGAGAAGAAACATTTAGCAAACCCAGGTGCAAGAGAAGCTCATAAGGCACTTGCTCGTTGTATCATTACGGATTTACATGGAGAAAAGAGTTACGAAGAAGCTGTTAAAATTAGTGAATCTTTATTTAGTGGGGATATTTCTAACTTCACAGAAAAAGAAATTCAAGATGCATTTAAAGGAATTGATCCATTTACTATTACAGAAGATAAGAATGTTGTTGATTTATTAGTAGAAAGTGGAGCTTGTTCTAGTAAGAGAGAAGCACGTGAATTCTTAGGAAACGGTTCTATTACGATTAATGGGAATAAAGTAACGGATTGTGAGTATACTATTACTAAGGATAATTGTTTAGTTTCTAAGTATATTGTTATTCGTAGAGGTAAAAAGAAATACTATATTGGTGTTTACAACTCTTAAGTAAAATCATGAAAAAAAAGGAATTAAATATTGCAAATTCCTTTTTTTTATGCTTGTTGTTTGATAAAATTACTTTGTAAGAATGGAGTTTGATCGAATGAATCGTAATCGTTTAAAAGTATTAAAAATTATTGCTTTGGTTGCTTTTTTAATCATTAGTATTGAAGTAGTTGCTATTATCTATATTAAGAGTATTCCTGTAAAAGAAACTAAGGCTTATTATGATTATGTTCGTTCTGTTGATTCTATGGAGAATGGTTATGTTGCTGTAGGAAGTAATAATAATAACTCTTTGGCTTATGAAAAAGGAAAAATTACAGTATTCAATAAGGACAAAGAAAAAGTATTAGAGCGTGTATTTAATAAGGGATACCATAGTACTTATCTTGATGTGGTAGCTATGAAAGATGGATATGTAACGGTTGGTAGTTACGAATCTACTAAATCCGAATTAAAGAGTGGAAAACAAACTGCATTGATTGTAAAATATGATTTAAAAGGAAATGTTGTTTTTGATAATGACTTTAAGATATTAGGAGATTCTAAATTTACTAGTATTGTTTCGAAAGATGGATTCTATGTATGTGGACAAAGTATTTCGGATAAGAAAGATAGTACAGGAGCAGTCTTAGTAAAATATGATAAAGAAGGTCAAGAAGAATGGGTTAAGTATTATGGTACAAAAGATTCTATCTTCTATGATTTAGTAATTGCTAATGATTCTGTATATACTGTAGGTTATAAAGAAAATGGAATTGGTGTTATTGTAAAATATAATCTTAATGGGGATTATGTTACTTCTTATGAATATGAGGGTTCTTCTGAATTAGGATTTACTCATATCGAGAGTTATCAAGAAAAATTATATGTAAGTGGTTCGAATAAAGAGAGTCGTGCTTTGCTTGCTACTTTTGATTATGATTGTCATTTTTTACAAGATTCTTTCTGTTCTAAAAATGGAAATATTCATTATCAAAGTTTTACAATTGATTCGGATGGTAATGTTATTGTTATTGGAACTGTCTCTTCTATGATTGATGAGGAAGAACATTCGGATGGTGTAATTGGAAAGTACAATAGTAATTTAAAAGAGTTATCTGTTGTGCGTTATGCTACCGATCGTAATATTTATTTCCATGATATTTCTATTTATGATAATAAGTATTTAGTGGTAGGAGACTCTATAAAAGAAAGTAAAGATGTTGATGCTAAAATAATGTTTTTTAGTCCAGCGTTAAAGATCTTAGAGGTGTAGTATGAAGATTACGTTTGTTCGTCATGCACAAACTGAACAAAACTATTTAGAAGTCTGTCAAGGATTACAAAATAATCCTTTATGTGATGATGGAAGAAGACAAGCTTTGAAGTTGAAAGAAAAACTAAAAGATAAACATTTTGATTATTGTTATATGTCTCCAATGTTACGCACTGTAGAAACGGCAATAATCTTAATTGGAGATCGAGTTGAAACGATTCCTGATAAACGTATCATTGAACGTAATCTTGGGGAGTTAGAAAATGTTCCTCGTAAGTTTTATGATTATAAGAAATATTGGGATTATAATTTAAATTCGAATGATCGTGGAGTAGAGCCAGTACAAGATATCTTTAAGAGATGTGAAGATTTTCTTAATTACATTAAAGAGAAACATAAAGGACAAAGTATTTTAGTAGTGTCTCATTCTTCTCCTATTAGAGCTATGATTCATATTGTTCAGAATACGGATCGTAATAGTAAATTATATACGAAAGTAATTGATAATTTATTTTGCGAGGAATATGAAATAGAAGATTAAAATAAAAAAAGAACTTCGTTTTGAAGTTCTTTGTTTTTTTTCTTTTACTTGTTGTAGAATTCAACGATTAATGCTTCATTGATATCAGCGTTTAATTCGTTTCTTTCAGGCATTCTTACGTAAGTAGCTTCTTTTTTACCTTCATCATAAGTAATGAAATCAACTCTACGAGTAGTTTTTTCTAATGATTCAGTAACTACTTTTAAGTTTTTGTCATCTTCTTTTAATGATACAACATCCCCTGGTTTAACTCTGTATGATGGGATATCAACTTTTTTACCATTAACAGTAACATGTCCATGGTTAACTAATTGTCTAGCTCCTCTACGAGTAGTAGAAAATCCGATTCTATAAACTAAGTTATCTAATCTTGATTCTAATAATCTTAAGAAGTTAGTACCTTGGATACCTTTCATTTTAGCAGCTTCTTCGAAAGTCTTTCTGAATTGTCTTTCGTTTACACCGTACATGAAACGTACTTTTTGTTTTTCCTTTAATTGATTTCCGTAATCAGATAATTTTCCTTTACGGTCTTGACCATGTTGTCCTGGTCCGTATGGACGTCTTGCTAATTCTTTTCCCGTTTCAGAAATAGAGAAACCAACACGTCTTGCTTGTTTGTAAGTTGATCCTGTATATCTTGCCATGATCTTTTCCCTCCTAATTTTTAATTTACAAAAACTTGAAGATATTTAGTCGTAACTTAGGGAGTTTATCTTTCACTTAAACAGCGATTGCTACTTGTATCTGATAAACACATTAATTTACTCTAAATATTGCTGTTTCAAGCAATTTGCAGTTTCAATTATATGATAAAAGTATTGATATGTCAAGGAAAAATGCGAATTTGGAAATACGGATTGGAATATTTTCTTAAAATAGTAGAAAAATGTCGATATTTTGTGGTAAAATGATTACGTAGAATATAAATAGAGGTGAGGATATGCAAGGGCAATTTTTAATTATTGGTTCTATTATTACACTTGTTCTTATTCTTTTCATTATTATTCTGCAATTTATTAGAAAAAAGAGAGTTAAATATTATAGAAATAAATTAAAGGAACTAGAGATTCAACGTAATTTGGTTGCATCTACTCCTGTTCTTTTGGAATTATCAAAAGTGGAACCTATTATTAAGAATGATCGTATGGAAGAAAAATACAATCGTTGGCATGACCGTTTCCGTAATCTAAAAGAAAAAAGATTATCTATGATAGATGATATGTTAATTGACTTAGATGTGGAAGTTGATAAACATGAATATAAGTCTTGTGGTTCTAGAATTGCTAAGATTGAAATTGAAATATACAAAGTAAGAGAGAGTGCTCAACATTTACTTAGTGAGATTAAGA
>JAFUFG010000118.1 GCA_017470045.1 Bacilli bacterium
AAAATATTTAAATAAACAAGATATTCAAGGGATTAAGATTCATATGTTAAGTATCACAAAAGATACTCCATTAGAAATAATGTATGAAAAAGAAAAATTTCATGTCTTAACAAAGGAAGAATATGTAGATATTGTAGTAGATCAATTAGAATTATTAAGACCAGAAATTGTCATCCACAGAATTACAGGCGATCCAAAATTAGAAGATTTAATCGAGCCAAAATGGTTAGTAAAAAAGTTCTGTGTCATGAATGATATAGATAAAGAAATGGTAAGAAGAGATACTTATCAAGGAAGTAAACTATGATAGAATACCTAATTACCATTAATCTAATTAGTTTTATTACCTATGGTCTAGATAAATATTTCGCAATCAAACAAAAGCAAAGAGTACCAGAAAAAGTATTAATTCTATTATCTATAGTTGGTGGAAGCATTGGTTCCCTACTAGGAATGATACTATTTCACCATAAAACAAAAAAGATAAAGTTTATTACTTTAAATCCAATTATCTTAGTAATACAAATAATTCTTTATCTTTATACAAAATAAAAATACCCATAAGGGTATTTTTTTATTTATCATTTTTCATAGTTTCGTTTAATGTAGTTCCAATAGCTGCAATTCCTTGTAAATCTGTTGGAATAAAGATCTTAGTAGCATTACCATTACTTACATTAACTAATGCTTCATAACTCTTTAAACGTAATACAGCCTCATCCATCTTAGCTTCTTTTAATAATTTAAGACCTTGAGCAGTAGCCTCTTGAATTTTAATAATTGCTTCAGCTTCTCCTTCAGCTTCACGAATCTTTGCTTCTCTTTTGGCATCAGCTCTAAGAATGGTACTTTCTTTTTCTCCTTCAGCAGTAAGAATAGCAGCTTTCTTTTCTCCTTCAGCACGAAGGATTGCTTCACGTCTTTCACGTTCTGCACGCATTTGTTTTTCCATAGCTTCTTGAATATCTCTAGGAGGTAAAATATTTTTAACCTCAACACGATTTACTTTAATTCCCCATGGATCTGTTGCTTCATCTAAGATACTTCTCATCTTTGTATTAATAACATCTCTACTAGTTAAAGTTTCATCTAACTCTAACTCACCAATTATATTACGTAATGTTGTTGCTGTTAAGTTTTCAATAGCACTAACAGGATTTTCAACACCATAAGTATATAATTTAGAATCTGTTATTTGGAAATAAACAACAGTATCAATTTGCATTGTAACATTATCTTTTGTAATAACAGGTTGTGGTGCGAAATCTTTTACGATTTCCTTTAAACTTACAACGTTAGCAACTCTTTCAAAGAAAGGTACTACATAATGAAGACCAGTTTGCATTGTTCTGTGATATGCCCCTAATCTTTCTACTACATATGCTTTTGATTGTGGAATAATCTTAATTCCAGATACTCCAATTAGAATAATAACAATAACTAATACTAAACCAAATTCCATAATTACTTCTCCTCTTTCTTGACAATAAGTTTTACTCCATCAATTTTGATAACTTCAATTTCATCTCCAACTTCTAGTGTTTCATCACTAATAGCAGTCCATACAGTTCCAAGAACTTTAACCTCACCTTTTTCTTTTGGAGTTATTCTTTTAATAACATCACCTTTCTTACCGATATAACGATCCGAATTCGTAGGTTCAAAATTAACAACTTTAAACTTACGAAGTAAAGGCTTTGTAACAATCAAACTAATCAAACTAGTAACAATAAAAATAATTGTTTGTACAAATACATTACATTCGATAAATATAGTTACAAACAAGGTAATCAAACTACCAATCGCAAACCATATGGTTACAAGATTAATTGTCACTAATTCAATAAATAAGAATATTAGAAATAGTACTCCCCAAAACATCGTCATAAAACTCACCTCAATTTACCCATATTATATGTTAAATAGTCAATTTTTTCAATATAATTCTCTTGTCGTCAACACAAAAGTATAATATAATGATAATAAGGTAAGATAGGAGAAGGTAGAATGAGAAAGTTTACTCGTAAAGAATTTAAAGTAATCTCAGCAGCCGTAGCCTGTTATGGTTTAATGTTTATCGGTACTGGAATTGCTATGAATAACCACGAAACCACAGTAGTTCAAACTTCCTATAGTCTAGGAGTTTATCAAAATAAAGTTGCAGAGTCTAAGACAAACGAAATTAAATTAAAAGAAATGACTCTAGAAGTAAATATGCCATTAAGTGTTGATGTGAAAGATTACTTAGAGGATTATGAAACCTTAGATGAAAGCGTAATTAAAGCATTAAAGTTAGATACTTCAAATGTAAATATAAAAGAAAAAGGTACTTATACGTATACGATTAGTTATAAGAGGAAAAAATATAACGGTACATTTAAAGTTATAGAAAAAGAATTACCAATTGTTAATATTACATTAAGAAATCTAACATTAAAGAAAGATACGGTATTAGATACAAATCTTTCTACTTACATCAAGGAACAATTAAGTGATGAAGTTGCAAAAAACATTGTATTAGATTTAAGTGCAGTAAAAACAAACGTAGAAGGAACCTATCAATATACAGTAACATATGCAAATCGTATTTATACTGCTAATATTGAAATCTTCACACCACAAGCACCTACTGTTATTACTCCTAATACAGAAACACAAACAACAAACACGGAAACAAATACAACAACTCAACCATAAAAAAAGAAGTTTAACACTTCTTTTTTTTACGATAATCCAACGATATTATCATCAACAATATCAATTTTTTCATAATTTGGTTTTTTTGATAATCCAGGCATTGTCATAATATCACCTAAATAAACAGTAATAAATTCAGCACCATTAAATAAATTAACATCCTTTACTTCAATCGTAAAATCAACTGGTGCTCCAACTAATTTTTGATTATCAGAGAAAGAATATTGAGTTTTCGCAATACATACAGGATAATTACCAAATCCGCCTTTTTCAAAAGATTGAATCTTCTCTTTTGCAAGATCACTATAATGAATATCCCCTGCATGATAAATCTCTTTCGCAACTTTATTAATCTTATCCATAATTGGAGTTTCATCAGTATATAGTAGATGGAAGTCTTTTTTCTTATTCTTTTTACAAGACTCAACTACTTTCTCAGCTAAATCAACAGCTCCTGCTCCACCATCTACATAAGCAGTAGATAGACTAAATTCCATACCCATTTCATGAACATAGTCTTCTACAATCTTCATTTCGTCTTCCGTATCAGTGGTAAACTTATTTAAACATACAATAACATGTACACCATAATTACTTAGATTAGAAGCATGTCTCTTTAAATTCTCAAGACCTGCTTTTAAAGCATCATCATTCTTTTCAAATACTTGATCTTTAGGTACTCCACCATGATATTTTAATGCCTTGATAGTAGCAACTAAAACAATAGTATCTGGACTAATTCCAGCCTTACGACATTTAATATCTAAGAACTTCTCTGCCCCTAAATCAGCACCAAATCCAGCTTCTGTAACAACATAGTCAGCAAGACCCAAACCAGTTTTAGTAGCAACTACTGTATTACATCCATGCGCAATATTTGCAAATGGTCCACCATGAATAATAGCAGGAGTTCCCTCTAATGTTTGAACAAGATTTGGACGGAAAGCATCGCGTAATAAAGTAACCAAAGATCCTTCTACATGCAGATCTTTTGCATAGATAAACTCTCCCTTACTGTTCTTACCAATAATAATATTTCCAAGTCTTCTCTTTAAATCCTCTAATGAAGTAGCTAAACAAAATAGTGCCATAATTTCACTAGCAGCAGTAATAGAAAAACTTTCTTTACGAGTGCCTAAGTCAACATTTCTTAAAGCACGATCATTTACATCCAAACAACGATGGAACATTACTTCTTGAATATCTAATGCATTTCCAAAATAAATATGATTATCAATAGCAGCACATAATAAATCATTCGCAGAAGTAATTGCATGAAAGTCACCAGTAAAATGAAGATTAATATCTTCCATCGGAACAACTTGACTCATTCCACCACCAGTAGCTCCACCCTTAATACCAAATACAGGACCCATAGAAGGTTGTCTTAATACAGTAATAGTATCTTTTCCAATTTTTCTTAATGCATCTGCAAGTCCGATACTAACAGTAGTTTTTCCTTCTCCTAATGGAGTTGGACTGATTGCAGTAACAAGAATAAGTTTTCCTTTAGACTTTTTAATCTTTTGATTAATCTTTGCTTTATCAACACCATATAAAAGCAAATCTTCTTCTCCAAGTCCTACTTTCTTCGCAATATCACGAATATCCTCTTTTTTATATCTTCTAGCAATTTCTATATCTTCCAAGATAATCACCTCAAGAAAAATTATATCATAAATAGGAAACTTGTTAAATGAAAGAGACTACTCTTTCAATATTTCTTTTTCCTATAAAGAAAAAAGAAATTTCGAAAGAAAAAGAAATAAAATTGTTCAAAACCTCCATTTGCAAACAAAAATAATGTTTGATAGACTTCCAATCGTATTAAAAAAAAGGAGGCAAAATATGAAGAAAAGAACAATTTTTTTAATACTACTATCCGCAATTCTATTACTACAAGGAAAGAATGTATATGCACAAGAAACAAGGTTTTATGAAGCAGAATATATTAGTGGAATATACCTAAATAAGTCTCCAGGAACAGACCATAATACAGTATATTATCAGACAGCCAGATTCTTTCGAGAAAAAAATACTGATAAGTTTGCATATTGTATTGAACCTCAACGTTTCTTTGAAGAAAGTGCATCTTATAATTATTGGCAAGGATATCGAGATTTTACAAAAGATCAAATAGAAAGAATAAAAGCATTATCACATTTCGGATATCAGTATAAAGATCATACGGATAAGAAATGGTATGCCATAACACAGTATCTAATATGGAAAGAAGCTGATCCAGATGGATTATACTTCTTTAGTGATTCTTTAGGTGGCAATGAAAAAAATCTATTTCAAAGTGAGATAAATGAATTAAATACTATGGTAAATGACTATTTAAAAAGACCAAATCTTCCATCTATTACCTTAGAACAAGACTCTATTTCTTTATCCGATAAGAATCAAGTCTTAAAAAACTATCAAACTTCCTTAGGAAGAATTGAAAATAATAATCTAATATTAGAGAATATCGAAGAAGGAGAATATGATATTGCACTAACAAGAAAAGATAATTATTTTAATGAACCATTTATCTTCTACCAATCCAATTATAGTCAAGATTTAATCAACTATGGAGACTTTGAAATAAAAACAAATATTCACTTGAAAGTAATAGGAACCAGTATAACAATTCAGAAAATTGATGCCGGAACGCAACAATTTGAATCCGCATTACAAAATACAAAATACGAATTATTAAATGAACAAAAAGAAGTAATAGACACTTTAACAGTAGATGAGAATGGAATAATTCAGAAAAAAAGACTTCCTTATGGAAAATATTACATCAAAGAAAAAGAAACTTCTCCCTCTTACCAATTAGATCTAGAAGAACATGAAATAACAATATCCGAAGAAAATCCAAAAGTAGAAATTACTCTAGAAAATAAAATCATAGAAAAAAAGATTAAAATTCATAAAACATATGGAGAAAATGACAACTTCATAGGAGAAGAAAATGTTATCTTTGAAATCTACCAAGAAGATACGTTATTCGGTACCTATCAAACGGATGAATCCGGAACAATTGAATTAACCCTACCATTTGGAGAGTATAGATTAGTCCAAGTCAACACCAAAGAAGGATATCGTAAACTAGAACCAATTGATTTACTAGTATTAGATGATGAAGAAGTAACTTATGAATTAAAAGATTATAAAATACCTGTTCCAAATACTCATATAGATTGGAGTATACTAGATATTCTAGTAGAATTATTCAAATGGCTAAGCAGATTATAAAAATTATCTTAATATTAGTAATCTATATTGGAAGTTGTTATATCATATATAAACAAGAGAAGCCAAAAGAACCTTTCCAGCTACCAAGATTTTCTATTAAAGAAGGAATTACTTTAAAAGAACGATTAGAAGAAAAAGGAAAAGATATGGAAAAAGAAAAAAGTATTGGATATTTAGATATACCATCAATCTCTTTAAAAGAAAAGTTATATTCTATTGATTCAATAGAAAACAATGTCGATAAAAACATAACAATATTAGAAGGAAGTATCTCACCATCAGAAGATAATAGCATATTCTTTCTAGCTGCACATTCTGGAACAGGACCGTATGCCTACTTCAAAAATCTAAATAAAGTAAGAATAAATGAAGAAATAATACTAAAATACGAAGATAAAGAATATAAGTATACGATAAAAGAAATGTGGGAAACAGATAAAGATGGAGATATTGAAGTACAAAAAGGAAAAGAAAATCAGTTAATTTTAACAACATGTAGTCCTACCAATAAAGAAAAACAATTAGTAATAAATTGCATAAAAAAAGAGTCTTAATAGACTCTTTTATTTTGCTAAAGTATCAATTGCAGTTTGTAATTGTTGATCTTTATCTTCTACTTCATTCTTTACTTCTACATCCGGCTTAACACCCTTTTTATGAATCCAATGACCTTTTGGAGTTAACCATTTTTGAGAAGTAAATTTAAAACTTGTTCCATCTTTATAATCCAATGCTTTTTGAACAGTACCCTTACCATATGTAGTAGTACCAATAATAGTAGCATCTTTATAATTCTCTTTAAAACAAGAAGCCAATACTTCAGAAGCAGAAGCACTTAATGAGTTTGTTAATACAACAACAGGATATTCTCTGCTTTCCTCTGTTTTAGAATAAAATTTTTGTTTTTTACCTTTTGTTTCAATTTGATATAAAACAGTCTTTTTATCAAAGAACATCTCTAAAATACTATGAACTTGAGATAAAGCTCCACCAGTATTATCACGTACATCAATAATTAAAGAATCAATCTTTTCCTTTTCTACTTTCTTTAATTCTGTCTTAAATTGACCAGATGTATTAGCAGCAAAATTATCAATCTTAATATATCCAATTTTCTTATCATTTTGTTCTTTTACTTCACTTGATACAGAAGGAATGTCAATTTTAGATACTTTCAATGTAAAATCCAATTCCTTTTCGCCACGTTTAATCGTTATTTTTACTTTTTCTCCAAGTTTATTTGTAATAAGACCAGCAATGTAAGAAGAATCTTTTTCTGTAACATCCTCTCCATTTACCTTTAAAATAATATCTCCAACCATCATCTTTTCTTTATCAGCAGGAGATCCTTTAAAGATACTGATAATCTTATTTACTTTATCTTGAGATTGAATCGTAATACCAATTCCATTATAAGTACCATTTACGGTAGTATTAAAATTATCTGTAGAAGACTCATCCATGAAGTATGTATACTCATCACCTAAAGAGTTAAGCATTCCAGCAATAGCAGCTTTCATAAGTTTTTTATCATCTACATCTTCATAATAGTTATCTTTTACATAATTATATACCGATACAAAACTAGATACTTCATCATCAACACGATAACCAAGCACTGATCTTGTTCCAATCGTAATAAAACATCCACCTACAATACCAAAGATAAAAGTTAGAAAAACAACAAATACAAATTCAAAAGTAGTAAATCTCTTAGGACTCTCTTTCACAGGTTTCCTCTTCGGAATTTCAATTGTTTCCTCATCTTCATCAGGATCAGAAAAATATTTATTAAACCATTCCGAAATACGATTCTTCTTTTTTTCTTTTTTCTTTCGTCTTGGTGTTTTCGCTTTTTTTTCCTCAACATCTAATTCATCTTTAGACATATCATCACCTCAGATCATATAATTATCATATCATAAATTAAAAGAAAAGAAAAAAGAAGACAACGATTTGTCTTCTTACTTAACACTATTTACCAGCAGTTAAATCACTAATATAAGTCTCTACTTCTGATTTACCTTGAATATATTCCTTTAACTCACCATTTGTAAAACGAATAAGCGTAGGTCCATTAATAAGTAAATCCTCTGCACCAAATGGATTGGTATGAGCTGATTCTGTAGTAACAAACTTCTTATTAAATTCATTTCCTAAATCACAAGTATATAAATCAACATTAGTAGATTCAGAATCATATCCAGCTACTGTACTAGTAATAGATTGAGAATCTTCATTCTCTGTATCACTCTTATCATAATAAACTACCATATAATCTGTAGAATTCATATTAAAACTTGTTCCTGCTAGAATTTCTTGATATTGAATTGTTGTATTCTTATCACTTTTCTTATTATTCTTAAATCCACCTAAACGGAATACCGTAATTAGATAAAAGATAAGAAACACAATAAGAACAATACCAATAACCCAAATTGCTTGCTTTGCACCATCAGGCAAAGCATAACGATAACGATCTACAATACTAATCTTTGTTTTATTAGAAGTTTTATTTTTTGTCTTTTTTTTCTCTTTTACATCTTTTTTTTCTTCAACTTTTTCAGTTTTTGCTAATTTAATTTTTGCCATCTCTACCACCCTGAAATCATTATATCATAAGCATTTTTTTAGGTAAAGACCTATTTCATAGTCGGTAAAGCATAGATTGATTCTGCTATTTTTGTTAACTCCTCACTCGATAATACGTCACTAACTAAGTAATATTCAATTCCATTACTAACCCATGATAAAGAATTATCTGTCATAACCCCTAAGGTATCCATTAATGGATAAGGCTCTCCAGAAGTAGGAATAACCGTGAATTCTTCCTCAACATTTGCTGTCTCCTCCACCAAGAAGAACGGACTATCTCCTTCAAACGTCATTAAAATTCGTTCCCCACGATCTTTCTTAATCTTTTCCTCATTCGACAATTTCGTATTATCCGGTAATATTAATGGATATATCGTATCCTCTAATTCTGCTGTTTCCTTCGTATCTTCCATCTTTTGACTCCCCATTATTTTCTCTAAATCAAAGTAATCTTTTGAAAAAGAAGGACTATAATCAATCTTTTTAATCGTAAACTCCATAGAAGGAACATCCTCTTTATCATAAACAATTATTTTCTTTAATTTCAATTTCTTATTAAAGTATATCTTTTGGTAAGTTAAATCTTTGTTGTTTGGATAATCGACACTTGTCTGAAATATATATCCATCATCATTCTTCTCCATCGATAAATCATCTCGTTTGAGATCACGAAGTAAAGCATCTAATAAATAGATTTGTGAGTTCTGATAAGGCCAATCACTTTGAAACTTAAAACTACGATTTAAAGAAGGTGTTAATATATATACCCCATCACTATTCTTTAAAATAATCTGAGTAGAATCATTTGCTTGATTTGTTAAAGAGACTTTATAATTCGCCTTTTTTTCATACGAAACATCCACTTGGTATCGATAGATATCGTCATGATTACGTAACTCTAAGTCACCAACTACATAATATGAATCTGCATTACGAACACTTTTTGTAAACTTATGAAGCAACTCTTTTTCACTCATTCTAGAACATCCACATAATAATACACAACTAATTAGTATTAATAATATCCTTTTCATATTTCACTCCTCATACTAGTACAATGTATGAAGAAAAAAGAAAAGTATGCAAAAAAAATAGGCCTAAGCCTATTTTTCTGTAATACGAACTTTAACTTTCTTTGTCTTAGAAGTATAAGTTAACTTCAAGTCATCTCCTGTAACTTTAACTTCTACTTCATGTTCACCAACTCCATATTTTGATAAATCAATATATGGGTGAATAGAAGTAGCATCTACAGAATTAATAATTTCCTCACTACCCTTAACAACAACTGTTACGGCTCTATCTGCTTCTGATAATGCTTGTACTTTGTACTTAGGATCTAATCCTTCTGTAAGGATAGAAACATTATTAAATTCTTTACTAATAGAAGAATCTAATTTAACATTAACCGTTACAGTCTTAGAACTTAAATCCGTAATTCCTGCAGGTTTCTTAATTGTTACTTTATAATCCTTATCTTTATCTAACTTATCAACATCAACAGATACTTCAATTTGTTCAATAGAGTCAACTGCATCTTGTCTACCATAGATAGTAACAGTAGTTACATTAGTAGTCATAGACTTAATAGCTTTACCAAAAGCAATCGTTCCTTTTGGAACAACCTTAATAGGAACAGTCTTACTTGGAGATGTAATGGTTAACTTAGCGCTAACCGTAGATGGAACAATTTCAACATCTACAATCTTACCATCAGCATCATAAGCAACTAATGGAACATCTTTTAAAGTAATCTCTCCAGCTTGTTGTTTTGGAATACTATCAACATCTACTAAAGCCTTTACAGTAGCAACTTTTTCAAGTTTATACTTAGCTCCCTTAATAATAGCTGTTGTACGATCTAATTCAATATTACTAATATATAATTTAGAATCTAAATTATCTTGATGTAATACATCATAAGTAAGTGTCTTATTCTTACTTTCCTTCTCATAAATAGTAACCGTTACATTAGAAGGATCTAACTTATAATCTAATGATTTTAATGTTTGTGTATATTTTAAACGAACTCTATGATTTCCAGGTTTTAAACCAGTTAAATCAACTGATACAGCTTGAGATGGAGATTGTTTTGCTAAGAAGATATGTCTCTTTTGTCCAACTAAAGTAATATCCACTGTTTCTGGCAAACCTTCTACTACATATAATTCTTCATTAAATACTGCAGTAACTGGTCTATCATATAGAATCTCTGCATATTGGTCAATCATAATATTAGATTCTTTATCAACAACTACATAAGTACAGAAAGCTAAAATCAAACTAACAATTAATAAAGTAGATTTCTTAGAAGCAATCTTATCTAATGTCTTTGTATGATCATTAAAGAATTCTAATAACTTAATAATAAATCTGGTAATTGGTGTGATGAGAATTTTATCTAGAATAGATGCTATAGGTTTAAATATTGCTAATATTATCTTACTTATTGTCTTCATATATCTCTTCCTCATCTATTATATTCTCATCATCTAAATCTTGTTTTGGTTTCAATTCATCAATTAGCATCATTCTTACGTCATCTAACGTTAAGTTATATAACATATCACCTTTCATTGCGATTGAAACTCTACCAGTTTCTTCAGAAACAACAATACAAATAGCATCGGTTTCTTCTGCCAAACCTAAAGCTGCTCTATGTCTTGTACCAAGACGTCTATTTAATTTTGTACTATTACTTGTTGGGAATACAGCTCCTGCACAAGTAATACGATCTCTTTGAATAATAACTCCACCATCATGTAATGGGTTACCCTCATAGAAAATAGCAATTAATAAATCACTAGATAAATCTGCATATAATTTCTTAGCCTTATCAATATAATTTGCTAAACTCATATCACGTTCAATAACGATTAATGCACCAATTCTTTCTTTTCTTAAATAATCAATTGCATTAACCATTTCGTATACCATACGTTCACGTTCATCAACCGTAAGTACTTTATGTCTTCCTAATAATTGACTTCTACCTAATTGTTCCAGAATTGTACGAATCTCTGGTTGGAATATAACAATTAAAGCAATAGGTCCCCATTGAATTACATATTCTAAAATTAAACCAACAGTAACAAAGCCAATCCAATCACTTATTAGTTTTAGAATAATGATAAAAGCTACTCCCTTAAACAATAAGGATAACTTTAAATTATTCTTAATATTTTTTAATATATAGTAAAAGATAAACCAAACTAAAGATATATCTACTAGTTCTTTCAGTATCGATAAAACATCACTCATCGTAATAGACATTACATCATCTCCCTATTTCTTATTGTACTTGATTATTATTTACTTGAGTTTGTCCTGGAATAGTTGCTTGTGGAGCTACTGGTGCTGCCCCTGGAACACTCTGACCAGCAGATACTCCAGTATTATTACCAACAGCTGCATAAGTATTATTATATTGTGTTGTAGCATTCTTCTTATTCAAATATTGCTCTCCTAAATATCCAATACAAGAACAAATTAAAATAGAGTTAATCACACAGATAACAATATATAATGGACCTGACAAAATATCACGAAAGAATACAATGATAAAATCCATACATTACACCCCTATTCTCATAATATATGATATCATTTTATATTAAAATTATCAACCTATAGACTAGAACTTCTTCTCTTTTTTAAGACTTTATTTTCATGTTTTTTCATAGTAGAAATCTTCTCAATTGGTTTCATCTCAATACTTTTATCCTGCTTATCAGAACGTATCAATTGCATCTTTAAAACATCTCCTACCGAATAGTCTTCTTTTCCAGATAAAGAAATTAATGAAAAATCACTTTCGCTATAATAATAATCCCCATCAATATCCTTCATTTTAATTCTTGCTTCTATAGAATTATCCAATTCAACATCCATTCCATGATCACTAACACCAGTTATAATACCAGTAAATTCATTTCCAATAAAAGAGGACATATATTCCGCAACTCTCATACGTAGAGTCTTATCTTCTGCTTCTTGAGCAATCCTTTCCATCTTAGAACTTTGAATCCCAATATCAGACAATTTAGAAATAATATCTCTAGCACTTGTATGCTCTAATTCACTCTTTAATAAACGATGAATCGTTAAATCTGGGTATCTTCTGATTGGAGAAGTAAAATGACAATAATAGTCTTTTGCTAAACCAAAATGACCAATATTATCCGGACTATATTTCGCACGAGACATACATTTTACCAAATTAGTAGATAAAACATTAGAAAGTCTTCCACTATTACGAACAAACTCCTCTAATTCTTGTAAGGCATGTGGATTTGTACTACAAGTAACATAATCCGATTTATGATAATCATTTCCTAATGCATGAAGTAAGCGAAAAAATTCTTCCATTCGCTCTTCATTTGGATAATCATGAATACGATGAAGGCATGGAATATTATGACTAACTAAATGCTTATCAACGGTCTCATTTGCAAGCAACATAAACTCTTCAATTAAATTTTCCGCATAATCTTCACGACAAACGGTAATACCAGTCACTTTATCATTTTCATCCATTCGAAGATAAAGTTCAGGTCGATTAAACGATAATGCGCCACTTTTCTTACGATTCGATTTTAGTTTTAAAGCCAAGCCATTTAATATTTTTAAAGTAGGAACAAAAGAATCATAAGAAGAATCATAGGATTCATTATGCAAAATATGATTTACCTGATCATAAGTCATTTTCTTATTAGAATGTATTACACTTTTTACAATATCATGATGAACAACTTGACCATTCGGATTAACTTCCATAAGACAAGATAATGCCAAGCGATCAACATCTGGATTTAAAGAACAAATCCCATTTGATAACTCACAAGGTAACATTGGAATAACTTTACCTGCTAAGTAAACACTAGTACCTCTTTTAAACGCATCTGCTTCTATTGCAGAATGAGGTTTTACATAATGACTAACATCCGCAATATGTACTCCTACTAAATAATTTCCATTTTCAAGTCTTTGACAGCTCAAAGCATCATCTATATCTTTTGTATCTGCCCCATCAATTGTAAATATTTCCATATTTCTTAAATCTACTCTACCAATCAAATCCGTATCTAAAACTTCCATAGGAAGTTTTTTTGCTTCTTCCAAAGTCGCCTTTGAAAATTCGTAATCCACTCCACATTTAAAAGCTTCTAACAAAATATCTTCACTAGGATCAAACTTGTGATGAAAAACACGAGAAATACTACCAACAAATTCTCTTTCTCCAATAGAACCAGTAATATCAACCGCAACTTTACTACCTTCAACTGCATAATCCGATATTTTAACAATAAAGTTTTTTCTCTTATCCAAAGGTTTTATATAATAACTCTTTCCAATTTTAAAAACTTTTCCAACAACCGAATGAAGATCACGCTTCACAATATCATGAACACTACCTTTTAAAGGACTATTACGATGCTCTGAATATAGATTTACTAAGATTACATCCCCATCAATTGCTCCATTTGTATGATTACTATCAATATCATATAGATTACTCTTCGAATAAGTTTTCCCATTCTTTTCATAAGAATAAGTAACAGATACTTTTCCATCTCCATTACGACTTGCAAAGAATCTTCCAATTCGAAAAGAGGTTTTTTCCAATAAAATAAAACGATCTTTAGAGGTTTTAATGATAGAGAAATCTTTTAATCCTTCATTCAAAGCAGAAAGAAACTCTTCCCTATCCTCTAAAGATTCGACATTTGCTTTTTCCAATAATTTTTCTAATGATATAGCCTTTTTTTCCTTTTTTAATAAAAGTAATAGTTTTTCTTTCATAAAATCCCCCACCCTTATTACAATTATACGAAAAACAAAAATAAAAAAAAAGATAGAAATTAATCTATCCTTTCAATGTTATTAAATAAAATTCCTATATTAACAATTCCAGCTACAGCTATTACCGTATAGATAACTCTAGTTAGAGTAGAAACTCCAAATAAGGATGTTACTAGATTTAAATCTAATAAACCAACTAATCCCCAGTTAATAGCACCGATTATTGTTAACACTAATAAACTTTTTTGAAATGTTTCCATATCTTACCTCCTATCAATAGTTTTGACAGGATTTTAAGAATTATACATATTATCCAACAATTCTACGTACATAAAGCACTTGAACATCAGATCCTCTTTCCCAACCTGAAACACTACTTAGAATAACTCCAGTAGAAGGATTAGCCGCGTGAATCATCATATCATTTCCTACATACATAGAAGAATGAGTAACATATCCATTGCTATAACCCCATAAAATAATATCTCCTGGTTGAGCATCACTACGATTTACTCCAACACCATCATATACTTGTGTAGAAGTACTACGACTAACATATTGTCCATTTAATCCATATACATATTGAACAAATCCACTACAATCGAATCCTGCAGGACTATTTCCTCCACCAACATATGGACTACCTAATAAAGAATAAGCTGTATTAACTAATCCACTTCCATGAGAATTACTTCCAGCAGCACCATAAACAGGTGCACGATATACAACTTGTGGTTGTTCTTCTACTTTAACATTAAATGTAGTTACACTAACGTTATTAGATTTATCTACTGCTTTTACTTCTAAAGTATAATTACCAGCAGAATTATTATCAAATGATCCATTGATTGTATATGAATTTTTATCTTCCTTATCACTATAACCAATGTCTCCATCTACTGCATCTTTAACAGAAGCAATATTTTCTAATAAATCAAGACTTTCTCCTTCTTTTATTGTAATATCACTATTCTTAAGTTCAATTACTGGAGCAACCTTATCTACGACATTTACAGAGAATATAACATCTTTGGAAAGATTATACTTCGTTAAAGTAACCTTAACATCTTGTTTTCCAACTTTTGTAGTATCAATATCTCCAATCTCTACTACATCTCCATTACTATCTAAAATAAAATCCTTAAGGTTATATTTTTCTTCTCCATATTCAATAACCTTATCTTCATCTACTTTAATATCCATTCTAGAATATATAAAGTTACAAAAAATTCCATAACCAATTATGCCTAGTATCAATATTCCCAAATCGAACATCAATAACATCGGCTTAACCGATTCACCTTTATTACTCATATATAATTCCTCCTGAGTTGCCTTTCTATAGTAGCACAAATAAAATTACTTGTCAAAAAACCACTCAAAAATAGGATACCCCCAGGAGGAAATATTATACTAATTAAACGCTAATTCAACAGCAAATTCATCATCAACAAAGGATAAATAAAGAAAAATAAAACCACTAATCGCAATAAATAAAGAAGCGATAAATGATAAATAAACTAATTGTTTCTTCTTCATAGAATCCGTTTCTTTCAAATTTCGAATAGAATCAACCGAATCTTTTAAAAAATATAAATAAACTACGATTAAAATAGAAAAAATAATCTGCATAATTTTTAAATATTGATTCTTAGAATTCGTATCATTTGTCAGAAAATAGTTCCGTTCCAACCCATTCGAATACCAGCTAAGAATAATAATTCCTATATAGATTAACCAAATATAGTCCTCTATATCTAATTGTTTTAACTTACTAGAAAGATCATCCATAATAAATTATATGTATTAGAATGTCAAAAATTAGAATTATCCATATAATATAGCGAAAGGAGAATTTCTATGTGCGGATATCAACCTTACTATAACAATAACAACAATAGTTATTGGTTATGGATTATCATTATTATTTTTATTCTTTTCTTTATTTTCAATAATAATAACGGAAACAATCATTGCTAAAAAAAGATATCACTTGATATCTTTTTTTGTTTTCGTTAATACTTTCTTTTGCCAGCTCTTTTTTTCACATTCAGGACATTTCATATAACGAGTACGTCCAAGATGAGGAGCAAAAAATACATCTAAATACTTCTCAGGTACGTGTTCATAACCACATTTAGAACATTTATAATAACCTGCTTCTTTTTCAATCTTTAAACAATATCCAACACCTACAGCCAATATAACTGAACCAGATACAACTACTACAGCTCTTACAAAATCACTCATTTCCAAATAACTTGCTCCAAAAATTGAACCTAAAAAAGAAACGGTTGCAGTATAACCAATTACATTCTCCGCTGATAATAATAATTTATCCTTTTTCTCTTCACTACTTAATTCATTCTTTTCCATAAAATCACCTCTTTCATAATACCAGTATAGAAAAAAGTAAAGAAAAAGAACACGAACTAGAAGTTGAATAAAAAAAACGAACCAATTGGTTCGTGAACATTCCTATGGTGGAGTTGAGGAGAATCGAACTCCTGTCCGAAAATCGAGCTACATAAACTTCTACAGGCTTAGTCAACTAATTGTTCTCATATACCTTTCAAGTAATTGACGACCAAAAAGATATACCAGTCTAAAAGTTCTTTCTATTATCTAGACAAATAATAGACATACCCTAATAAAATGAACCCCACATTATCTCTTAGGGAAAGATAAAGTGAAGTGTATTCCCTATATTAAATTAGGCAAAAGCAACAGCTTGGTTTCCACCAAACATGTTAGCGAATACTTCTTTAACTTTGTTTGCGTTTATTTTGTTTGTTCGTAACGTGAAACACCCGACCTGCGATCTATGCTCTCATATTCCCGTCGAAACCGGAACAACCCCATGTGTATAAAAATATACCACAAAATAAGGAAAAAGTCCATATTTAGAAGCTCATTTTAATACGCTTATTGTCAATAAAAAGCTTATCCCCCTTACAAAATACCTTAAAATCATCTCTACCCTTTAACAACATATCAAAAGATAGAAGAACAACCTCATTATTAACACAAATACTATTTTTCGAATAACATTCTGCACAAGACTCAAAAAGTATCATCAATTGATTGTTATAAGTACTAACTTGTTCAGACATACAAGGCAATACATTAGTAGCAATATTAATAAAATGATGATTATCATAACTAGCAATATTTAAAATAGAATTACGACTTCTACCAAAAGAACGACTAAATACATAATATTCCTTACCTTCATATTCATAAATACACAACCCCTGTGTATTACTATAAGGATTAAAAATAATTTCAGATTTACTTGGAATACTACCATCCTTTGCAATACGATATTTCTTTAAAATACCACGATTTTTACGAGATTCTGCATATCCACTAAAATTACCAACATATAAAAAATTTTTATAACAAGTCATAAATCCTGGAGAACTATGTTTTGCAGCCGAAGAATACAAATCATTTGACTCATCAACACAATAAACATTAGATGCTTCAATCATACTTCGATCTTCTGCATCAATAATATTTTTTCCACAATATCTGTGGATAAAAGATTTTACACCTTTACCTCTTCCAGTAACATACAAACTATCAGATTCTTCATGGTAGCAAACACTCCCACCATGCATCTTATCCTCTAGATATAAAATCTTATAAGAAGTCTTATCACAAATAATTAAAATAGTATTATTTAATTTATCAACATCGTAGCAAGTTAACACTATTTTCCCATGAAACTGACAAACTCCTTGTGGAACATAACTAGTTCCCATAACAGGAATCGTACAAAAATCCTCTATTTTAGAAGAGTAAAAACTAGAATATTTATTAGGAAATAATCTCATAAAACGCCTCCCAAAATCATTTACTAATTATACTAAAAAAGAAAAATAAAAACAAGGCTAGTAATAAATATTTAATATGCTATAATAGCATACGGAGGTAGAAGTAGCCATGGAAGAATGGAAAAATTTTAAAGAAGGAAAATGGACAAAAGAAATCAACGTCAGTGACTTCATTAAGCACAATTACAAAGCTTATGACGGAACAGATGAATTTTTAGCTAAACCTACAGATAAAACAAAAAAGGTTTGGAAAAAATGTGAAAAATTACTAAAAGAAGAATTAAAAAAGCATGTATTAGATATTGATGTAGATCATATCTCAGGAATTAATAACTTTGCTCCTGGATATATCGATGATCATAATGAAGTAATCGTTGGATTACAAACAGATAAACCATTAAAAAGAATCGTAAACCCATATGGTGGTATGCGTATGGTTTATCAAGAGTTAGATGCTTATGGATATCATTTAAATCCAGAAGTAGACTCACACTTTAATGATTATCGTAAAACTCATAATCAAGGTGTATTTGATGCTTATACTGGAGAAATCCGTACTGCTAGACACGTAGGATTATTAACAGGTCTACCTGATGCCTATGGTAGAGGTAGAATTATCGGTGACTATAGAAGAATTGCTTTATATGGTATTGACCGATTAATGGAAGAAAAGAAATATGAATGGGATAACATGAAAATCAAACACATGGATGCAAGTGTTATTCAATTAAGAGAAGAAATTTCAGAACAATATAGAGCATTAATCGAAATTAAGAAAATGGCTCTACAATATGGATATGATATTTCTAGACCAGCAAGTAATGCAAAAGAAGCAGTACAATGGACTTATTTTGGATACTTAGCAGCTGTAAAAGAAAACAATGGTGCTGCAGAAAGTATCGGAAGAGTTGATGCATTCTTCGATTGTTATTTTGAAAGAGACTTAGCCGAAGGTCGTCTTACAGAAGAAACAGCACAAGAAATTATTGATCAATTCGTAATTAAATTACGTTTAATTAGACACTTAAGAACCCCAGAATATGATGAATTATTCTCAGGAGACCCAACTTGGGTAACTTGCTCTATTGGTGGATTAACAGAAAAAGGAAAGAGTATGGTAACAAAGACTTCTTACCGTATCTTACATACTCTAACAAACTTAGATCCAGCACCAGAACCAAATATGACAGTACTTTGGGCACAAGATCTACCAGAAAATTGGAAAAAATATTGCGCAAAAATGAGTATTCAAACAGACGCAGTACAATATGAAAACGATGATGTTATGAGACCTTCAATGGGAGATGACTATGCCATTGCATGTTGTGTATCTTCTATGCGTGTAGGAAAAGATATGCAATTCTTTGGAGCTCGTTGCAACCTAGCAAAATCCCTTCTATACTCTATCAATGGTGGAGTTGACGAAGTAAAGAATCAGTTAGTAATTCCTGGATTTGAAAAAATGACAGATGAAGTTCTAGATTATGAAAAAGTAAAGAAATCATACTGGAAAATGCTAGAAAAAGTAGCAAGAATCTATAGTGATGCAATGAACATAATACATTATATGCATGATAAATACGCTTATGAAGCATCTCAAATGGCATTACACGATACTTATGTAAATCGTTTAATGGCATACGGAGTTGCAGGATTATCCGTAGCAGCAGATTCTCTATCTGCAATTAAATATGCAAAAGTAAAACCAATTCGTAACGAAGATGGTATTGCAGTAGACTTCGAAATCGAAGGAGACTTTCCTAAATATGGTAATGATGATGATCGTGTAGATAATATTGCAAAAGAAATCTTAGAAAAAATCTACAAAGAATTATCATCACATCCATGTTATAGAGATGCAAAACCTACTCTATCTGTATTAACAATTACATCAAATGTTGTATATGGAAAGAAAACAGGTTCTACTCCAGATGGAAGAAAAGCTGGAGAACCATTTGCTCCAGGAGCTAACCCAATGCATGGAAGAGATGCATCTGGTGCCATTGCTTCCCTAAATTCTGTTGCAAAATTAGATTGGGCAAATTGCTGTAGAGATGGTATTTCAAATACATTCTCTATCGTTCCAAATACGATAGGAAAAACAAAAGACGAACAAATCGATAACTTAGTTTCCCTAATGGATGGATACTTCGTACAAGGTGCACATCACTTAAATGTAAATGTATTAAATCGAGAAACATTAATAGAAGCTATGAATGATCCTGAAAAATATCCGTTATTAACAATTCGTGTATCTGGATATTCTGTAAGATTCAATCGTTTAACTAGAGAACAACAACAAGAAGTAATCTCTAGAACATTCCACGAGAAGATCTAATGCAAGGATCCATTGGTTCTATTGAAACATTCGGACTAGTAGATGGACCCGGTATTCGTACTGTGGTCTTTCTTAACGGATGTAATCTAAGATGCAAATTTTGTCACAATCCAGAAACCTGGAAAATGCAAGCATTGAATTACACATCTGATGAAATAGTACAAAAATGCATCCGAAATAAACCATATTTTAAAAGAAATAATGGAGGAGTAACCTTCTCAGGAGGAGAACCACTCCTACAATATGATTTTCTAGTAGAAACTTGTAAAAAATTAAAAAAAGAAAACATTCATATCGCAATCGATACTGCAGGTATCGGACTAGGAGATTATAAAGAATTATTTCAAAATATAGATTTAGTTCTATTAGATATTAAACATATAACAAAAGAAGGATATATCAATATCACAAATCGGGATGAAATTGAGAAATTCGAAAGTTTTGTAAAAGAACTAAATAAAACCAATATTGAAGTGTGGATAAGACAAGTCATTATACCAGATGAGAATGACAACGAAGAATATATAAAAGACTTATCAAATTATATAAAAAAGAAAATAAAGAATGTAAAACGAGTAGAGTTCTTACCATATCATTCTATGGCAAAAGAAAAATACGATAAATTACAAATTTATTATCCATACAAAGATAAATTAGATATGGATAAAGAAAAATGTAATGAACTATATAACTTATTCTTAGAAGAATTTAAAGACTATGAATCATAGTCTTTTTCTTTTTATTAATGATATAAAAGTACAAAAAAAGAAAGATAATAAAGCTTTCTAGT
>JAFUFG010000119.1 GCA_017470045.1 Bacilli bacterium
ATGAAATTTTCTTCAAAATTGTAGATATGTTGACGAATCTATGATATTATTATAGTTGTATAATAGTAGGGTTAGTAGAAGATGGGATTGGTGAATGTATGAAGAAGAAAATAATTTTTATCTTTGTTTCTGTCCTTTTAATGATAGGTGTTACAGTCTATATGGCTATTAATTTACAGAAGGATTCTGTAAAAACATTTACGAAAGGTGGATACATATTAAATACGGAGAGCGCTGATAAAGATGATAAAAATGCCTCTGCGGTAAAATATTATTTTAGTGCTAACACAGCTTATAAGAATAGTTTGAATAATACAATTGAGTTTAAGGATACGAATGGTGATAAAGTTAAAGTTCCTGAAGCTTCATTTGTACACTATGAAGATGATTCAATTAGTCTTTTGAAGAAAGGTGTAATTTTAAATACAAAGGACGTTACAAGTGAAGTTCCTATTTATTACAACTTATTTGAAGGTACTACATTGGAATCTAGTGGTGGTTCTTATCAAGTGGATAATCTTGGAAAGACACTTAAGTTTGATGAATTTGTTGTAAGAGTTTCTGATAATAAATACTTAATTGTTTCTAATGATTTGAAATTGAGACTAGATGGTAAGACTACTACTGATATTAAATCAAATTATGTTGAAGTAAGTGTTATTGAAGAAGGAATTATTAAAATTGAGAATCAAGATTCTTCTTATCAAACAGTTGCAACTAATGCTTCTATTATGATGGGACCTGATTTAAGACTTAATCTTGATAATGGATACTTCTTCTATAAAGATGAAGCAACTATCAATTTGAATTCTATGATTATTGATAGTGACGATAATGTAGATATTACTCCAATTGAGGATATTGTTCCAGATGAGATTGAAGATGAAACAAATGCAGAAACTGGTCAAAATCCTGATGATCCTAATGTTCGTGTTGTAGAAGAAGAGGCTGCTTCTGAAGAGGGAGAAGTTGGAATTGTTAATATCGAACAAGAAGTTGTTGAAAACGAATTAAGACTTCCAACTGCTGCTTTAGGTGATGTTGATATTACTGCAAATCGTTTTTCTGGATCTATTACAATTAATGACCCAGATGGTGTTATAACAGGAAAAACTTATACTACAGTAGTTGAAAATAGTAATAGCCGTGTAGTATTTGATAAAGAAACAGATGCTGGTGTATATAATATTGATGTATATGCTGAGTTACTTACTCCAGAAACTAGTTATTCATTAACTACAACGGTACATTATGTTAAAAATGAAATTGAATATACGATGGATGTTATCCAACAATTATTTGTAACAAGTTCTATTGGTATTAGTTTAGAGAAGGATTATTATACATCTTCTGAATTAGCATTTATTTGTAAGATTGATAATTTCTCTAAAGTTAAGAGTGCGGATGTTAAATTATTAAGTTCTTCTGGTGAAGTGCTAAAAGAAAAAGCAGTTACTGCAGAAGAAGCAAAAAATGATGATGGATATCGAGTAATCTTCTCAGAATTACAATCTAATACAAAATACTCTGTAATTGTAGAAAATATCTTATATGAAGATGATATTATCAGTAGTGAGTATTCTATTGAGAAGAGTGCAAAGACATTAAAAACAAGACCAAGTATGGGAACTCCTGCTTTTACGATGGATAAAAAGAGTGGAGCATTTAGTTTAAAACTTAATAATATGATTGATGCCAATAGTGGCGTTGATAGTTATGTTTATGAAGTTTATGATGCTCGTACTGTTTCTGATGGTGGACAACCTTTAATGGTTATTGAAAAGAGTAACTTATCAAGTGTTAATCTTGCGATTGATGATTCTTTAATTAAACGTGGTATTCCATATACTTATAAAGTTAAAGCTGTATTCTATGATAATGAAAAATATATCGAATACACAACTGGATTTAGTAATAACATGCAAATGGATGGTGTTGAGTCACCAACCATTACATGGGAGACTAATGAAGATGCTGGTGGTATTACTTTTGAAAGTATCCATGGATTTATTACTATTACCGATGCTGCTGGTACAATTGATTATGATAAACCAATGACAATTGTTTATACAAACTCTATTGGTACTTCTAAATCTTATACCGTAACTTCTGGTAACTCTATTATTCCTTTTGATCAAAATAACTTAAGAGCAAATGAAACTTATACTATTTCTGTTTATGCATCTGTTAACTTAATGGATGATAATGGAGCAGTTGATTCTTACCATGTAGGTAGTGTTATTTTAAAAACTAAATCTACTAGGGCTCTTGATGTTTTCTATAATGTTAATACTGATGTTGTTACTGAAGCATTCCGAGTTTACTGTAAATTATTAAATGTAACTGGTGCGGATAATACTTTGGAAGCAAATACTTTAAGTGAATTAACTTTCGTATTATATGAAGGTCCTTCTACTAGTGGTACAGTTGTTAAGACGGTTCGTAAAGTTGACCGTGATGTTCGTGAATATGTATCTACTTTGAAAGAAGATTATTATGATAATGGTTTTTATTTAAATGCTGATTTCTTTGGATTAAGAAGTTCTGATTTAAATGCTGAAAATTATACAATCGCTGTTCAAGGTGCAAAAGATTATACGGATTTCCAAAATGAAATTCCGTTAACAAATCAAACGGTTACTGTTTCTGTTAATGGTTTCGTTCCAGACCCTGATGAAGATAAGACTTGGTTCTCTAATACTCTTATCCGTAATAAAGATGCCGGAACTTATGATCATTATGATGCTAATCTTGGTGCTGAAACAATCGTTGGTATTAAAGTTGTTCCTAACTTTGATAATACGAAGAAATATGGTAAGTATTTAATTATCCATGTATGGGATGTTACTGGTGAGTGGTATGAGGTTACTGCTCAAAAGAAAACTGTTAACTTTAAAGCAGATGGTTCTTTAGAGCCTGTCTATTTTTGGTTTGATTATGGTACTCCTTCTTCTATTGATGATTCAACTTCAGCAATCTTACGAAGAGGACATGCTTACATGTTTAGTTTTACTGGAAAACTGGATTTAAATAATGATGGAATAGCAGAAACTGACTATCCTGCTACTCAATCTAAGATGTTGAAATCTGATTTCCATTATATAGAGAAGCAAAAACCAACTTTATATGTTTACCCATCTTCTAGTACATCTACTAGTGTGGAAGTAGGGTACTCATTAAAAGATTTTGATAAATGTTTATATTCTGATTATTTAACAGCTAATATATATAATGATGCTGGAACCGTTCTTAAGACAAGTTCTAAAGCAATTGAAATAACTGATAGTAGACCTGATAATACTACATTTAAGAAAGTTAACTTTACTGGTCTAGAACCTGGTCTTCTAAAAATAAGCGCAGCAATTGCTCCATTAAAGAATGATCACTATTCTTCAGAAGTATATACAAATCAATATTTTGAACAAGAATATACATTACCAACTATTAATTATAGTTTGATGGTTGATGTTAACCGTATTTTGATTTCTATTAATAATTATGATAACTTACAAGAAGCTATTAAACATATTGTTGCATTAAAGCTAAACTTTACTTGTGAAGGTCAATCTATTGTTAAAGACTTTGTTAAACTTAATGGTGATAATGCTGTTGTTGATATGTATGATTTGGGTAGATTTATTAACAAAGATATTACTTTAAGCGTTCAAGCTTATTACGATACTGACTTAATTGGTTGGGATCAAGATAATGACTATTTTGCATTACAAGCAGTTAAAGATGTTTATGGTGGTGGAGAATACTTCACTTTAAACTCTGAAAGTACTTTAGTTGAAAGTGATATTGCAAATGGTTCTGCATTTACAAGAACTGTAAATACTTCTTATCGTGCTTATTACTTACAACAACAAAGCAATAGTATTACGGAAGGTCCTACATTCATGTTTAGTGGATATCCTTCTAAAGGTGGAATTCGTGCAAATGGTACTTATTTCAACTTAAAGAAAATTGCAGTTAAGAATTTAAACTCTACAAGTGCTGTATTTAGCTTTAGTCAAATCATTCCTGGTATTAACTTAGAGAATGAAGATGGTGTTTTACAAATTGCACCTGCTATTCAAACAGTAAAATTTGATGCAAGTGTTTACGGATTCGGTTCTTCTACTATTCGTGATAGTAAGATTTATGTTCAAGTATCTAAAACAGATGATACTGGTTCTTATCTAGAACGTGATGGTGAACCACGTGAGTTTACTATTGATCAAATCAATGATGAAGTCTGTGAAATTGATGGTTTAGTGCCAAAGCAAAATTATGCTTTAGAGTTCTATGCTTATATTGATGATGGTCATGGTGGATGGGATTATAAGAAATTATATGACTTATCTGATAACTCTGACCAAAGAATTTATTACTTTAAGACCTTAACTGGTATTAATATTGATAATATTCGTTTCTATTATTATGCTGTTTCTTATGATAATAAGAAAATACGTATTACTTATGACGTAGATCGAATTATGGGTTATGATCGTATCGAATATAAAATCTATAAACAAATAACAAATGAGATTACTGGTTTACCTGATTGGGAATTAGTAGATGTTGAGATTCCAGATGATGTTGGATTCCGTACAAGTATGACGAAGTATATCGCATGTAATCCTGGTAGTGTCTTTGAATTTGGTTCTGTTTATAAAATAACGATTACTCCATATGTTGATTTAACAATTGGTGGAGAAGAAGTTCATATCCCATTGGATCAAGATAATGGTGAGTTACGTTTTAACTTACGTTCTCTACATGCTCCATTAGTTGGTGTTACTTCATCTGTTGGTGCAAGTTCTTCTGAAAATGGTGCAATGCTAGAGTTTAAGGTTAATATTTACGATACCGATAAAGTTATTGTTGGTGGTAAGTATTCTATCTATATTGATGATGCAGAAGGAAATGATGTTACCCCAGCTGAATATGCAACACAAACTTACGCTATTTCTACTACAAATCGTTCCTTTGTTGTTGATAACTTAGTTGAAGGAACAACATATTTCTTCCACGTAGTATATCAAAGAGATATCTATAATAAAGGTCCTGATTATTATCAAGATATTAATTATCGTTATAAGGCTAATGCCTTAAATAATGAAGCAGTTACTGTTGGATCTATTTCTGCTACGGCAAACTCAGTATCTAACAACCAAATCGATTTGAACTTTAGTTATTCTCAAAATATTACTCAGATCGATAACTTACGTTATTCAATTTACAACTCTTTAAATGGTACATCATTTGATAACGATATTGAATTTACATTAAATCGTAAGACAATTAGTGGTACTACAATTTACTCTATAACATTGCCAGAGTACTTAAGTAGTGCAGGTATTTATTACTTACAATTACAATTCATCTCTGAAGATGAAGTTATTGAAGAACAAACTGTTGAATACAGTTACTTCGGATAGTTTGAAAGGAAGAGGATAATATGAAAAGAAAATTAGGAAAGAAGAATATAAGATTATTTGTATTATTCTCTTTTCTTGTATTAGGTGTAGTCGGAATATTTGGATATGGCATTTATACTGCCATGTCCTACGACCACACTATATATAAGATTGCATCTGGAAGTTTTACTTATGATGCAGATAATAGTTATGTAAATCTTGACTCAGAAGGTGAGTTATCTCAAAAGTGGGATAAAAAATATTACCTTTCCGTTAAAGAAAAAAATAAGTCAAAAACGATCGACTTAGGAAATGATGTTGTTATCTATCATGATAACGATATGAATTTAAAACTATACGGTACAAATTATCGTATTGCTACAAATGGTGATGTTGTATTTAGCGACTCTGAATTAGAGGTTCCAAGAAATGCTTCACCATCTATCTTTAAATTACAAGATAGACGCTACTTAGTAGTAGGAAAAGAAATCTATACATAAAAGAAAAGTATCGATACAAAAGGATACTTAATCGTAGAAATTGATAAAAGTGGTAATGCATTACTACTAAATAATGAATTAAATGTTAAAACATTAAGTACTATAACTTTAAAAACATCAGGATTTGATTTTGATGTTGCAAATGAAAAATTAATTTTAAATAATAAAAAGACTATTGACTTGAAGAAAGTTAGTGGTAGTAGTAACCAATATGTAGAACCTGTTAAGGAAACTAATATTGATGAAAAAGATAAAAATAATAACAATGCAAATAACAACAATGGAGGAGGAAGCACTAGTACTAATTTAGGTGCTGCTAGTGGGGCAAATGGTTCTGCTGGAAGTAATATTATTAACAATACATCTGTTAATGATGCTGTTAAATTAAATATTGTTAAGTCTGCATTTATTTCTAGTGTAGCTGCTTATACTTCTTATATTGATGTTTACTATAATGTAAGTGACCCTAAAAATGAATATATTTCAGTATTCTTAGATGTTAAGGGTACGGATGGTTATGAAGATCGTATTATTTTAAATAAAGATTTGACTCGTAATCGTATTCGTAAATTAACTCCTAATACAGAATATTCTATTTGTTTTGGGTATACTTATTCTAGTACTGGTAACAATGATATCTTATTAGAGGATACATCAAATTCTTTTGTTATTCGTACTAGTAAAAATCAAACAAGATTAGATATTACTAGAATTAGTGGTAATCGTATTTATTATAATGTTAAATTCGATCCATCTTATGCTTTTGAATATGCAACTGTAGTTGTATATTCTGATAATATCAGTATTGCCAGAGGTGCTATTGATGTAGCTGCAGCAGTTAAATCTTATGGATATGATGGATATGTTGATTGTGATTCTGACTTCGGATATGAAATCGTAGTTAAGCTAGAAGAGTGTAAATATGATGGAGATCCAGTTGAAGTTGATATAAAATCAAAATTTATTAATGGGTAAGAATAAATAAGGAGGAATATTATGGAGAGTATTTTATCAGCGACTATAGGTGCAATTGGTAACATGTTAGGACTTGCTTTTTTAGGAATTGGTATTGGAATTGGTATTTTAGGTTCTAAAGTTGCAGAAGCAGTAGGACGTAACCCTGAAACAAAAAGTGATGTAGTTCATTCTGTTATGACACTTATGATTGTTACAACAGTATTTTTACTATTCTTATTTGCATTTGTTTTCTTATTACTATACTTTAATCCTATGACTGCGTAATTTATGGAACCATTAATCATTGGTGTTCTATTAGTATTTGTTGCTTTATTAATCTTAGTAATGTTTCTTTTCTTAAAAAAGACTGTTGCTAAGATTAATCAACAGTCTAAAGATTACTTTGTTGATAAATTACAAGCATATGATAATTTAATTAAGGAAAGAGAAGAAAAGTTACAAGGATTAAATAAAGATATAGAAGAAAAACAAAAAGAGTTAGAAGCAGAAGTTCAACGACCTGAGGTTAATAGTAAGGTATATTTATATGATATGAAGAATATTGATTTCCAAGATGAGAAGATATTCACGAAAATGAAGGAAGTTGACCAACGCTTTAATATTGATACTGTAAAATTAATTAAAAGATTTCTAAAAGAACACTTCCAAGACGATACTGTTTTGGAGTATAATAAATATATGAGGGTAAGGGATTTGTTTGACCAAAAAATGATTTTTAGACTTATCTCTTTAAGACCTAGTGAACAAGAAAAAGAAGTAAAAGAATTATTAAGGGATTTGGCTTATTTAGTGGATGACTTTAAAAAGAAGAATAAAAAGTTTGAAGTAAAAAGATTCATTTCTTATTTTGATGACATCATTAGTAAGGTAGATCCGTATGTTTATGTATATGTAGGTACGAAGGATGAAAACTATGATTCTATTGATAAATTTATTCGTACAAAGATTGATAAGAATATTTATCGAGGTGTATCTATCGTATATAAAAGCAAACTATATGACTACAGTTTAAAATAGGAGGTGAAAACTCATGGATCAAGATTATGTAGATAAGAAAATTGATGCAAAGATTATTGAGATTAATAATAGTGATAATATCTACGAAATTGGTACTGTTGTTAATGTTAAAGAGTTTATCATTGAAGTAACCGGTATTAATAATGTCATGTTCTATGAGAAGATTAATATTGCCAACAAGGCTCTTGGTTATGTTAATAGTATTAATGAGAGTTCTGTTACAGTCGCAGTATTAAAGATTGATTCTCCTATTAATGTTGGAGATATGGTTTATTCTACGAATACTTTATATATGGGAGCTTATTCTCCAAGTAGTTTTGGTAGAGTTATTGATTTGTTCGGAGTTGATAAATTATCTGGACGTAAATATAATGATTTAACGGATATTCCAATTGAACGTAAAACGATTCCAATTATGGATCGTGGTACTGTTAATCGTCCGTTACTTACTGGTATTGCTGGTATTGACTTGATGTATCCGATCGGTAGAGGACAACGTCAGTTAATTATCGGAGATAAGAGAACTGGTAAAACACAAATTGGTTTGGATGCCATTGTTAATCAAAGAGGACAAAATGTATTGTGTTTCTATGTAGCAATTGGTAAAACCAAAAAAGAAGTTAAAAATATTTATAATGAATTAATGAAAAAGGGTGCACTTGAGTATACGACTATAGTTACTGCATTTAATGATGAGTTGCCACCGGTTATTTCTTTAATTCCTTATTTTGCATTGAGTGTTGCTGAAAACTACATGATGCAAGGCTATGATATCTTAGTTGTTATTGATGACTTGAAACGTCATGCTGAAGCTTATCGTGAAATTTCCTTAATTTCTGGTAAGACCCCAGGACGTGATGCTTATCCTGCAGATATTTTCTATACACATTCAAGATTGCTAGAAAAAGGTTGTCAACATAAGAATGGTGGGTCTATTACGATTCTTCCAATTGTTGAAACTAAGGGTGGAGATATTACAGATTATATTTCTACTAACGTTATTTCTATTACAGATGGACAAATCGTTCTTTCGGATAAAGCTTTCCAAAAAGGTGAGAAGCCAGCCATTAATTATGGTCTTTCTGTTTCTCGTTTGGGTGGTGCCGTTCAAGAAAAAGATATGAAGGCGGTTGGTTCTGTAGTTCGTCGTAAGTTACTTAGTTATTTGGAAACTCGTAGTGTATACGAACTTGTTAATATGGATGAAATGAGTCCTGAACTTCGTAATCAATTTATTGAAGGTAAGGAAATTTTAAGTAAATTATTACAATATAAATTTTCTCCTAAGACACCTCAACAAATGATGGCTATGTTTGATGAGATTGTTAATGGACCTAAAGATCCAGAGAAGAGTAAAGAAGATCAATTCTTATCTCAAAACAAAGAAGATAGTGTATTTGATCGTAATAATGATAGTCAATTTGATGAACCTGGAAGTGCAATTCCAGTACCTAATCCTGATCCTAACGCTCCTATGGAAGTTACTCCAAGCGTTGAAAAGGACATTAGTGCAATTACAGATGATTCACCTGTTACTGCAGTTCCAATGGAAGATGCAATTACTGATCCTGCGTTTGCAGTAGAAGAAAAACTTCCGAATGAAGTTGCTCTTCAAACGGAAGCTGCTG
>JAFUFG010000013.1 GCA_017470045.1 Bacilli bacterium
AAACGTACGCATTATTTACAGAATCGTTAGTAAAACCTACAATTTCAACAGCTGTAAAAGATTGCATGGATTGTGCTGGAATACGTGTACCAATACCTTTTTTATAAGCTTCTCACGCTGCAGCTTTTTGTTTAGCTAAAGTATCAATAGCACGTTCTTGTTGTAAACGTTGTTCATTTATTACAACTGGAAGTGGTTTATTTACTCCAGGATTGGTTAATTCTTGAAGATTTCTATAATTTGTCGGAGTATAGTTTCAAACACGATTTGTGTACAAATGATTTTCTGCATTAAATCGTTCATAATCTTGTAAACTATGTACATATAATACTTTATATACAACCCCATCTTTTCCAACAATTGTATAGAATTCTTTTCCAGATGCAACGCCGTATTCTTCTGAACCGTTGTACAGCATTCCATCTTCTCCAACACGATATTCTGTATCCGGACGCATTCCTTGCAGAATAGATCGATCATCATGTAACTCGCCAACTACAAGTAGTGTTATGTCGCCGTCAGCATTATATAAAGTTGCATCGTATTTGGTTGGATCAACTTTATATGCAGGAATATTGTATTTTAAACCAGAAAGTTTCTTTTTAAAGAACTTATAAGCATCTTCATTTATTTCTTGGACATCTCTTGAATTTGTAATTCCAAATGCTTTTGCATCAGCAATACCAATTAACATTTGAGATGCAGATGTTGAAATGTTCGATACTAAAACTTCTGGTTCAATTAAATTAAACGCTTTTTGCGATTTAAATAAACCAGCTCCAGATTCCTGAATTTTAGATAAATCTTTTAAATCCTGCTTTAACTGATGTATTGCAAAAGCTTTAATATTCTTTATCTGTTTTTCATCATAAAGATTGATTCCATTAATAACATATGGTCCTAGTTGATCAATGTGTTCTTGTACAAAAGTTATTAAAAAGTCTTCAGCTTCTGGTTCAATAGATTGATCGTCTAACAACAATGTACAATACATTAATGCACGTTGTGAATCTAAATCATACAATGAATATTTTTGATCTCCAACATTAAAGAACGTTCTACTTCCAAGAAGATTTTTTGGTTTACACGTCCATTTACCTACAACATTACGATTGAAATGACGATATTTGTCATATTTTGCAAAATCATCAAGTCGTTCCGTGCTTACTGTATTTGTTACAGGATCATAAATAACTATTGTATCGTCTACATCTAAAGAACTAATGTTATACGGAGTTATTTTTTCAATATAAGGGTTATTAAATTGAATTTGTCCGTTTGCATCAAAATAGAACGAATCATCGGTAAGTGCTTGTTCTACACTAACGTTTCAACCATATAATTTATTATTTTCCCTAACAATATCTGCAAATTCTGTATAACTATACGAAGCATTTCCAATATGATATCTTGGCTTAACGTCGTATGTTGGATTCTGAACAAAACCTCCACCTGGATATTTACGACGAATTGCATTGGAATTAATATAAGACGTTATTGTTGCTTCAAATACACCCTTAACGGTGTTTGCGCTGAATGGAATAGTAGTTTTTAATCCATGTTCTTGAAGATTCTTATTCGCCCTTCCGATGAATGCGCCTGCAAGACCAAGCGTATCTGTACTTCCAGATTCAAACGATCTAGCTACGGCTTCGCCAATTCATTTATAAATTGCATCTTCGTTGTCACCATCTTTAACTCATTTGGTAACGTCACCAAGTGCATCTGTAGCGACTTGTCCAATAAATTTATAAATTTTATCAACAGTTTTTGTTTTAAGACCCGCTTGAATAAGCGCAGAAATCATCTGTGACATTTCTGTAACTTCGGCTTCGCTTATTATATGATCCGCATTCATTTGAGCACCACCAGTCATGGATGAAATTTCAAAATAATTTAATGCCTCCTGAGATCTATCAAGAACTCGTCCATCAGCGCTGCGATTAAACCCTTTATAAAAAACCTTTTTATTGTTATTGTTTCTCATTCCGGATTTAATTGCCGATGCATTTACAGCAAAGCCAATAAAATTGTCTTTTAAATCTTCGTTGCAGATAATTTGATATACAATGTCATTTTGTGCTTCCGATCAATCTAATCTTCCGTCTTCACCCATTTCTTCCACAAAAGCACCTCCAAATAACTGATCTAACTTATAAATAGAATCAATAACTTGAGTATCTTCTTCTGTACCGATTAATTCGTTTCCAAATTCATCAACTTTTTGTCAAACAGCTGTTGCAGTAACACCTTCATTAGATACAGACTTTAACATTCAATGTTCTCCAGTATTAATATTTTTCTTATAAATTGGCTCTGTTCTAGTAATACCTGGAATGCCTTTTTCTAAATTATAATACTTAGATAAATCTAAATTAGAAAGTTTGGATTGTTCTATTGTAAGATTGTGCATCTTTCTAAATGCTTCTTCATAAGAAGCATGTTCTGTATCTAAAGGTGAATCCCTTCTAACAGCGTTTGTGATTTCATATTCTGCTCATTTAATTAGGGTTAAGACCCCTGTCTCAGGATCCACGTAAGAGAATATAGTTTTTTTGTTCTTGCCAACAGCACCATCTACATATGATCGGTTTGCCATTCTTGAAAGATATGCAGATGTTCATCCTGCACCATCTTGTGAAGTAAATTCATCTTGAGCTGTAACTGTAAATACAGGAGTCTTAACATCATCTATAACTGCAACTTTAATTTTTGGTGCAACTCCATATTTTAATCCTTGTAATAATGGAGTATATGTAGCACCACCGTGTACAGTTCTTTTATAATGTCCAGTAAGACGAGACGCTTCCGAAAAAGTTCTAAATTGTTCAGAATTATAATCTAAATTAGCTAAAGCTTGTTGGGTTTTTGCTAAATCGTTTCTAAGATTAATTGCGTTTTGTCCAGTCGCAAGAGGTAATTGTTTATTTATATTTTCAATTTCCTTACGAAGTTTTTTTATTTCTTTATTTGCTTGCTTTAAGTACTTATTTTCGAGTCCAATATCGTCTCCAAATACAATATCGTTGAATGAATTTGATAATAGAATGTCAGCAAAGTAATGGGAATTAAAAATAGGATTTAATTCAACTGAATATTTTTCACTATTAAAAACTTCATTGATGCTATCATTTGTGTATTCAGGAATTACTTCGTTTCCAGATTTATCAAAAATCCTAAACACTTTCATCGTATTATCTGTACTATCGTACCATTTTAAATAATCGTTTGGATTATTTGCTTTAAACTGATTGAAAGCGCGATTTAATGCAGGATCTAATCTTCCATCTAAAATAAAACGATTTTTAAATAAATACTTTGCATGTGCCATTTGTTCACGAGCAATTCTTTTATTAAAACGTTCATCGTTAGCATCACAATACGTTAAAAAGTTATTGTACAAAGTTTCATTTATATAAACCTTTCCATCGAGTGTAATTAAATCAGCTTCTCTAAAA
>JAFUFG010000014.1 GCA_017470045.1 Bacilli bacterium
CAACAGAAGATCTAAAAAACTTATTAAAGAACTGTAAAGAAAAAAGATTACCAAAACATCTTCATGACAGAGTATGTAATGTGATTGCAAAATCGAATAATGATACCTACGAAGGAAATGACATTAGAACAATTGATTTTAATAGTTTACAGAATATATTAGATAATATTAAATATCCACAAGAATAGTGGATATTTTTTATTTTGAAAAAAAGATATATGATATAATTTATTATAGGATGGTGTGTCATATGGAAAAGATAACATTAGAACAATTTAATAATCTAAAAAAGAAATTATATGATTCTAGAAATAACTTAAATGAATATATGGCAATAGAAGAAGAAATTGTTTCTTTTGACTTAAGCGATATTCCATATGAAGCATGGAATGGAATGAGAATTATTGGAAGTATAGATTTTTCTAATACCAATGCGAATTTAGATTTCCGTCATGTTCAATTCCGTAATCTATGTAATTTCGATTCTTGTAATTTAAGAAATATACCAGTGCCAGAATTACCATTACCATGGCAAGAAAAATGTAGAAATAGAGAACTTACTTATTCCGACATTATAGAAAATATTAATATCTTTGAAGGAATACCAGTAAGATATTATTTAAAAGAAGATAATGAAATTCCGAATCTATCAAAGATTGTAGGCAATCATTTGATATCCGATTTAATAAAAGAACATATCGATGTATTTTCTCATATTCTTCAAAGAGGAAAACTAGAAGAATTAAATGAAAGAATTAATACGAATCTACCATTCGAAGAGTCTTTTCTAAAAGCAGTAAAAAATTATGCAAGAAATGCAGAATTTGTAAAAGTAAGATTTTATGATGAAAATCATAATGAAATATATCAATTACCAGACTGGTTAGAATCGATGAATTTAAAAGTTGTTCCAAATTACTTAACAATGGAAGAAATCGAAAATCATAATATTCAAAATTATATTTTCAAAGATGGAGTAGAAGAATTCCTAGATATTATGAATATTGATTATCTAAAAAGATTTGAAGAAGAAAATCACATATTATTAAAAAAGACATTTGATCGTATGCCTTATTCGAATTATCTAGAAATATTTGGAAATTATATTTACGTTCATACAAAAGAAGAAGAAAGAAACTATATAAAGAATCATCAAAATAATTACGAAGAGTTTTGCGATAATATGGCAAATCTACTAGTAGAAATGAGAATCCGTAATTATTTTAGTGATTATCCAGCTTATGATTTTTTAGATGGAGATTTTCGTGATAAGCATCCAGAAGCATTTATTGAAAAAGATGCACCGGAAATGATAAAAAAAGTATTTTATAAAAATCAATTAACTCCATCTTATATTCAGCAACACCATGAAGTAATGTCTTACTTAATGGATAAAGATTTATTAAAATTAGTAAAAGTACATGTATCGGATCGTTATTCACCAAAAGAATCAGAAAATTATCACGTATCTTTTGCACATAACATAGTAAGAAAATTCGGAAATAACGAATTATTAATGATTTATGCAAAATACGGTGATCGTGCAGACAGATTAGAAAACATTGATTCTATCCAAACAGTGGATGAATTAGAAAATGCCATTCATGATTATTTTTATGATCAAATTGTAAATCATAGTTATAAATATGATGAATTAAAAAAAGATAAAGAATTTGTCGCAAAACATTCTTCTTTATTTATTGACCTAACAAATGTAGAAGGAATACCAGAGAAAGACAAAGAATTTATAGAAAGATCATTTCATGATCGCTATTTATCATTTGAAATCATTCGTAAGTATCCACAATTAGTAAATATATTTATGAATAAAGATCTATCTTATGCCTTTGGAGCAAATGGATTATATCGAGGAAATAATCATGTTAATTATTTGTTCCGAGAAAATCCATATTACGAAAAAGAAGAACAACAAGATATTCAAAAAATAGTAAGTAAAGAAGATTTCTTAAGATTTTGTGTTCGTTATGGTAGATTCTTAGAAAATAGAAAACCAATTCTTAATCCGGAACAAAAATCTGCATTCGAAATTCAACAAGAATTAGATCAACAAATTATTGATAATTGTCGTAGTGGAAAAATTAATTATTTTCCACAAGAAGTACCAGACTTTGTAAAAGAACAACAAGACTTATTCTTAAGTGAAGATGCACCAGAAGATTTATACAAGAAATTCTATAGTACAATTAATGATTTAATGACATTTCGTGATTTACATGCACATCCTGAATGGATGCCTTACCTAGAAGGAAAATCGATTTCAACTGCATTAATCCGTAGTTCTTATAAAAAAGATGAAATGGTGAAATATTTAAATATATTTGGAAATGACAAAGGAGTAAAATTCGGAATTCAAAAACCAGATACCGTTGAGAAAATGATTAACTCTGGAGAAGTCGATTTAATGAAACAATGGTATGATAAAACAAAACAAAAGTTTATTCCAGATATCGTCATTATGCATAACTTCTCATTAGAAGATTCCGATAAATTCTTAAGAAATGGATCTATCTGGAGTAATTTAATGAGAATAAAAAACTATACAGCAGATGAAGAATCACGTGAAGCATTATTAAAATTAGCATATACTTTTGGTGCTTTTGACAATGATAATTCTGGTTATAAAAAAGCAGTAGAATTATTTACTGGATTACCAAGAGTGATTAAAAGAGAGAATGCTAGTACAATCCAAAACTTAGGAAGAGTGGAAGTACGTCAAGAACTTCTTCACGATCATATAGAGCTAGCTCCAGCAAGTATTAGAAATTATTTAAAATTAAAGAATACATTAATTGAAGAAGGATTTCAATTAGATGAATCAAAATCTGTAACAGAAAATATTTATGCATTACAAGAAGATGGTTCCTATAAATTAATGATAAACCCACAAAATTATCCAAAATCCGCATCTGCTATTCGAACGATGATGGAAAAAGATGTGTCTGCACCAGTATTATCTCCTGCAAAAGCGCATCAATTATTTGGTGGATTTGAATTAAAATACGACAAAGATTTTAGAGAATTCTTCTTAAATAATTTCGATAAAATTTTAGAAGATGATGATAGTCCTGCTTTTCTATCAAGCATTCAAAAACAATTCCAAGATATTAAAGTTGCCAATAGCAATAGACATTTAACTTGGGATTTAGCAGTATCCTATGTTCAAAGTAATCGTTATGAAAATGTAGAAGTAGGAAATGAAAAAGCTGCAGAAGTATCTGCAATTGCAGGATACACACAAGAAGAGTTCGATGTACTACAACAAATCTATAATTATGGAAAAACAAGAATATTCCATTCTATTCCAAGAGTAAAAAATCAAGTAGGAAACTATCAATACGAAGTATTAAAACTAAATGATCCACTCGCAATGGCTATTGGAACATTAACCGATTGCTGCCAAGAAATTGGGAATGCTGCTGAAATGTGTATGGAACATAGTATGGTAAGTAATTCTGGTAGAATCTTTATTATTAAAGATGAAGATAATAATATCGTAGCTCAATCCTGGTTATGGAGAAATAAAGATACGATTTGTTTTGATAATATCGAAATACCAGATCGTGCCTTTACAAGAAAAGTAAGAGACGGATTAAAAAGAGAA
>JAFUFG010000120.1 GCA_017470045.1 Bacilli bacterium
GGTTCATCTAATAATAAAATATCTGGTTTTATAGCAAGAGTCCGAATCAAGGCAACACGTTGACGCATTCCGCCAGATAAACTAGAAGGGTACTTATCCATGAATTCTTCTAATCCGTATTTCTTTAATAAGTTCCTAACGTACGCAACATTTTCATCCGTTATTTTTCCTTTAACTTGTAATCCAAGAAGACAATTTTCCAAAATCGTTTTCCATTCCAATAAAGAATCTCTTTGAAGCATATAACCAATTGTTAAATCTTCTTTTCCAGTAATTTGTCCATTATATTCCGAATCCATTCCAGATAAGATTGATAGTATAGTACTCTTCCCACAACCACTTGGTCCAATAATAGATAAAAATTCTTCTTCTTTTACATCAAAAGTAATATGGTCTAATGCTTGTACTTCTCCATTTTGATCATGATAGGTCTTACTTAAATTATGAATATAAAGTAATGTTTTATTTTTTATCATAGATTAATTTAGAATAAGGAACTTTCTTCTCAATAATTCCGTAATCTATCATGATATCTTGTAGATGGTTAAAGGACTTTTCACTAAATTCAGTAGTAGTAGGCCATGCATCAATATCTTGATAACTATGAACTGCTTTTTCAATAGTACTTAAAGAAGTATCCGGAAATTGGTTCACAATAGCTTTCGCAATTTCAGAATCACTATGTTGATGAACATAGTCTAATCCTTTTTGAATGGCTCTAGTGAATGCTTCGATGGTATCAGAGTGCTCCTTTAAATAACTAGTACGAGCAGAGTAAGAAGTATAAGGAACAACACCACCTAACTCTCCTAAAGAAGCAACCACATAACCATAACCTTGTTCTTCTACTTGAGAAGCAGTAGGTTCAAATAAAGAAACATAGTCTCCATTACCACCAATGAATGATCCACTCATAGCAGCAAAAGCAACACTAGTATCAATTTCAACTTGATCAATATCAATTCCATTTTTCTTAATGATATATTCTAAGGTCATCTCTGGCATACCAGCAGCACGTCCACCAATAATTTTTTTACCAATTAAATCTTTTACTTCAAAATGATTTGTATTTTTTCTTGCGACAATGAAAGATCCGTCTTTCTGAGTTAATTGAGCGAATGTTTTTAAGTAATCTTTTTCGCCTCCATTATATACGTAGATAGTAGCTTCACTTCCACAGAACCCAATATCCGCATCTCCAGAAATTACTGCTGCACTAACTTTATCCGCACCTGACGATAAAAACGAAAAAAAATCAAAAAAATAAAATTGTTGAGAAATAAAGAAAAAATAGGCAAAACTAAACCATTGGTTTACCTAAGTAAACTACTGGTAGGTGTTCTTTTTTTGGAAAAAAACCGATAGTGGTATTGAAGAAAGAAGTAGGTGCAAGATGAAAAAAGAAAGAATTAAAACAATAGTTATATTATTACTATTCACGATATTAATAGGAAGAGAATATTACAACACATATGCCAAAACAGAAATAAGAAGTTACGATTTTAAAATGGTTTTAGCAATGGGTGGAGATGTTAGAACGAAAATGGATTCTGGATTTCATATGGAAGCAGATTACATTCGAGTAGATCTAAATACAGAAGCTGGAAACAATTATGAAGTTCGTTTGAAATATTCACCAGATTTATTAAAGACAACAAAAACTTTAGTCGATAAAAAAGGAATAAAAGCAAAAGGAAAGAAGACAACATTATATTTTATTCCAAGAAATGGAAAATGTCCTGGAAAGAAAAGTCAATGTATCATTGTACCCGCAAGAAAAGGAATAAGTTCTCAAGATAAAGTTGTAGACTCCGATGGAGCAATATTTGGAGTCGAATTCCGTAATCCATCCTACAAAGGTGGAAGATTAAAAATCAATGGAACATTAACTTATTTAAATTATGATTAAGAGTCATTAAAGGAGGTGACGAAATCACCATGAAAACTTACCAAGAAAGTCATATTATTGCCAAAAATGAATTATGTTACGATAACCCTAATGAAGTAGGTGATGGTATGAACAACAAAGTAGTAGGTAAGTTTATCGCACAGACACGAAGAAAAAAATCCCTAACTCAAGCTCAATTAGGGGAGAAGTTAGGAATTAGTGACAAAGCGATAAGTAAATGGGAGAGAGGTCTTAGTGCACCAGATATTACAGTACTACCACAACTAAGTGAAGCCTTAGATGTAAGTATTGCTGAAATATTATTAGGTGCAGAAATTAACACACCTATCACCAAAGAAAAAGCAAGCGATATAACAGTATCCGGAATCGGATTATATAAGAAAATTTTTAGAAGGAGATACACAAGAATTATTGGAATCTTTATCGCAATCATATTATTACTCTTAGTAGGTTTCTCAACTCTATATATGGTCACCAATTATAATAAGGTGCAGGTTTATGGTTTAGAAAGTAGAAGCAATGACATTTCTTTTGAAGGATTAATTGTAAAGAATCAAAAAGAAAATAGTATATTAATAGCGAAGATTAGATATGAGAGAAAAGATAAAATGTCAGAAAAAGAACCTGTTATTGATAATATAGTAATAGAATTAAAAATAGGAAAAACTACATTATATTTAAAAGAATTAGACTATAATAATATGAGAATAAGTGAAGCACTATCAACATTATGTATCTCAATTAATGAAAGCAAAATTCTTAATGAATATGCTATAAAAAAATTGGAACATAGCAGAATTTATATGAGAATAATAACAACAGATTCTGACTATAAAACAGAAGAATATTATATTCCCATAAAAATACAAAAAAGGTTTTCCAATAATAAACTTGTTTACTAAATATAGATATGAATAAAAAAGTTCTTTTAGGAGTGATCGGAACAATTCTATTAACTCCAACAATGGTACTTGCAAAAGATACTACGGAATTAGAGCATTCTGAATTAGTTGCAAGAACTACAAAATATTTTAAAACGGAAACAAGATTAAATGAGATATCAATTAACGCAATTGATACTCCAAGAACAAGATCATATGAAGTAACAGAAGAAGAATATAATAATGCAGAAGGTGGAATTTCTACTAGAGCAGAAGGAACAGTAGAAACTACTTATAAGAAAATGGTAACATCCATTTGGGCAAGGAATAGTGGATACCGTTTTGATAACACTCTTACATGGAAGAATATGCCAAGTGTAAGAAGTTTTGACATTATTGCTATAGGAAAGAATAGTAATACCTATATATATGATGGACCATATTTCAGTCAAAGATATTGTACAAGTAGTGGGAGTTGCTATACTTCATTTACTCACACTGTACAAACATGGTCAACTGGTGCAGGAGCAACTTGCCAATTAATGACAGGTGGATTAAGTTCGTTAAAAATTAACATTCAATATGATGTATTGAAGAATGTATCATATACACTTTATGGCTTAACTGCATATGGTGATTATTCTCATGCCACCTCAACAGTTACTAACTCTCAAGCCCAAAATTACACAGTTAACTCAGGGGGAATCCACCTAGGAGATTCTATTTATAGTAGTTATGATTCTATTGATACCGCCGAAGCCAACTGGTACGGCACATGGTAAAACCAAAAGGAGTTCTTTTTGAACTCTTTTTTTATTGGAATCACATATCTTGTAATGAGGGGTGATTTTATTTATCAAGTAGGTATTTATATACGATTATCGAAAGAGGATTTATTAAAGAGTAAAGAACAAGAGAGTGAGAGTGTTATTCATCAGAGAAGTTTAATTGAAAACTATGCAAAAGGGCATAATCTAATAATCAAAAAAGAATATGTAGATGATGGTTTTAGTGGTACTACATTTGATAGACCTGCATTTCAAGAATTAATTCAAGATATCGAGTCTTCTAAAATTAATATGGTTATTACCAAAGATTTATCTAGACTTGGAAGAGATTATATTAAATGTGGGTATTATATTGAAGAATATTTTCCAATGAAAAAAGTAAGATATATTTCCATATTAGATAATATTGATACAGGAATTAATTCTACGAATAATGATATAGCACCATTTAAAGCATTATTTAATGATATGCAAAGTAAAGATACATCGAAGAAAATTAAAAGTATTTTGAATGATTTAAAAAGAAAAGGATATTTTATTGGGAATAGTGCATGTTACGGATATTTAAAAGATCCGAATGATAAACATAAACTGATTATTGATGCGGATTCATCGAAAGTAGTTCGTAAGATATTTGATCTTGCATTAGATGGGTATTCCTATAAAGAAATTGTAAATTACTTAAATAGAGAGAATATTCAAACTCCATCCGATTATAAAAATAATATTCATACTCACAAGTGGGGAGTAACTTCTGTATACCAGATTCTTCATAATTATATGTATACTGGGAATATGACTCAGAATACGCAAAGTAAATTAAATTACAAATCGAAGAAACGAATTACTTTAGATAAAAATTTATGGATCATTGTACCAAACACTCATGAAGCGATTATTTCAGAAGAAGAATACGATAGATTAAATCATTTTATCCACACCATTGGATAAAATTAATTCAATATCAATACCTTCTTCTTCAAAATATCCTTGTTCTATAGCAACATACATAGGTGCATAGAAAATTGTATGAGCTACTTCACTTACTTTGACATGTTCTAAATTCTTTGTTTTATTATCTTTATTAAAATCAAATAAAACACTACATGCACAAAGTAATACTACAAAACACATAACAATATAAATAATTGTTCTTTTCATAAATCCTCCTTTTCAAAGTATTATATGAAGACTTTGAAATTATGTTATACTTTGTATGAGGTGAAAATATGAAGGCATTATTTATATCAGATATACACGGAATTAAAACAAATCTTCCAAAGATTAAAGAAAGATTTGAAAAATTAGGTTGTGAAAAATTAGTAGTATTAGGAGATTTATTTTATATCGGTCCAAGAAATAAAATGATTGAAGGTTATGATATTGATTACGTAAAAGATTTCTTAAATTCTTTTAAAGATAAAATTATTTGTGTTCGAGGAAATTGTGATAGTGAAGTCGATAAAATGGTATGCGAATTTCCAATTATTGATACCTTAGGAGTAATCGCTACTATGGAAGAAGATTTATACATAACTCATGGTCATATCTATAATGAGAGTAATTGGGATCAAATGAATTCTACCTTAATATATGGACATTTCCATATTCCTTTTATCAAGAATATCGAAACGAACACTTATATCAATCCGGGAAGTATTTCATTACCAAAAGAGGGGAATCCTCCAACGTACCTTTATTACGATGAAAATCAATTTATTATCTATGATATTTATGATAATGAGGTTGCGAAAAAAGTATTAAAATAGTAAAATAGAAAACGGACTATCGAAAAAAATAGGCCCTATATAACATAAAAACTTGATTATTTCGAACTTTTGTGTTATAATAGGGCCATATTAATGTTTAGGGGGAAAATAGGATGAACAAGATTATTGAAAAGTCTAAGA
>JAFUFG010000121.1 GCA_017470045.1 Bacilli bacterium
AATCTCCTAAAGCATCTCGATAGATGGAGTTTTCTTCTCCATCTCCAAATAACTCACTTTCAATTACTTCTTCTTTTGGATATAATTTAAAATCGTTACCAAATTCTTTTAAGAATTCTCTTTCAAATTCTTTTTCTTTTCCTGGAACTACTTTAAAAGATGTTGCTCGTGGTTCTAATGATGTGTTTCTTTCTAATAGATTGGTAATACTTGGATAATCTGTTAGTTGTACAGTCTCTACTGCTAGATGTCCATGATCTGCTACTATGATTACTACATAATCTTCGATTCTTTCACATAATTGTTGTGTTTTAGCATTTCTTTCTTCTATTAATTGTTTTACTATCTCACTATTAGGACCATATTCATGCATTGTGTGATCTGGTTCTGGGTCATATCCATAGATGAATTTTTTTCCATCTTCCTTACATTCTTTTTCGATTAGTCCTAACATTTCATCTAAATCTGTATATGGATTTTCTCCAAATGGGAAATGATCATAGGCTTTGTACTTTCCTTTTTCATTAATCTCACTTACGATGGTATCTTTTACTAAATAATTCTTTGCTTCATTTACATACTCTTCACAGATTTCTTCGCTGTTTTTCTCTACGTTACGGAAAAGAGTAATAATCTTATCGAATGGTTTTAAATATACATTCCATCCTAACCAACCATGTTCTACTGGGTTTAATCCGGTACGAATTGATGTTGTTGCGGCTGTTGTAGTAGCTGGGAATACTGTTGTGATTTCTTTATAACGATTCGAATTAAAGAATGAATCTTCCTTTAATACTCTGTCTAATATTCTAGAACCCATTCCATCATATAAAATGATTACTACGTTTTTTGGTTGCTTTTCTTCTAAAACCTTATCGATATAATCTAAGGTATTATGCTTATATTCCAATCCAAAATATTTACGGATAGAACAAGCTAAGTTTGTTAAACATTCTTGATAATTGTTTCTTACTTCCATAATTAACCTCCTTAGAACTTATTATAGCATAAGAAAAAGAGTAATCTCTTACTCTTTTGGTTCATATTTCGTATTATATCCAGGATTTGTTTCTGGTCTTAAAGCATTTGGATACTCTACATCAGTTTGAATATCTAATACTACTTTTTGTAGTTTGACATAAATTTCTTCTGCATTTTCAATATCAAAGAATGCCATATTTCCACCATCATTTAAATTTAGATAGACATCTCCTACGTGTAACATTTGATCTATTAAACCTCTTTTTAAATCTACTCCTGTGATTTCTTTATAATAGATTGTTTGAAAGTTTGATGCGAATAAACCATTCTTGATAATAATTCTTTTGTCTGTTACATAATACTCTGTATTTTCCCATTTCTTATTTGCTGTCAACATACTTCCTAGCCACATCCATACTGGCATTAAGTGAAGAGCAAAAAATGGGACAATGAATAATAAAATCATTGGTTGTTCTGCAAAAACTCCACCTGCTAGTATTCCGATGATAAATGCAGAATCAAATGCTAACCAAAGTAATGCAAATGGTGTCATTGGTAATACCTGATTAATTACAAATGCATTTTTCTTTGGTTTTACTTGATATAATACTTCTTCTCCCTCTACTAAAGGGCTAACTTCATTTGGTCCAAAATTATTTACTTTATTGTACTTCATATATTTCTCCTTATTATCATCATTATACTATAGTTTTCCACAGGGGTTGTGGAAAACTTTTTATTTTTTCAAATACTTTACACTATTCCACAAAAAAAGTAGATTATTCGTCTACTTTTTCTACCTCTATTACAAATTTATCCTTGTAATCAATTATTAGATGATCTTTTTCATGAATTTGTTCTTGTAGTAATGCTTCTGCAATTAATGTTTCAATATTCTTTGTTATATAACGTTTAATTGGTCTAGCACCAAATTCTTCACTATAAGAATCTTCAATTATTTTTTGTTTTGCTTGATCTGTTAATTGAATACTAATCTTAGAGTTCTTTAAATGCTCATTTACAGTTTCAATAATACGATCTAATACTTCTACTATTACTTCTTTTGATAAAGAATTAAAGATAACTATTTCATCGATACGATTAATCAATTCTGGACGGAATTTTGACTTTAGAATATTCATTACTAAGTTATCTCTATTTTCGTCTTTATTATGCTCTAAAATTACTTCTGAACCTAAATTAGATGTCATAATGATAATCGTATTTTTAAAGTCGATTAATCTTCCTTGAGAATCTGTTATTCTACCATCATCTAGAATTTGTAATAGAATATTAAATACATCTGGATGAGCTTTTTCAATCTCATCAAATAATACAATGGAATAAGGATTTCTTCTTACTGCTTCTGTTAATTCTCCACCTTCATCGTATCCGACATATCCTGGAGGAGCTCCAATTAAACGAGAAACATTAAATGCTTCCATATATTCGGAACAATCGATTCGAATCATATGACGTTCGTCATCAAATAATTCGTATGCTAAGGATTTGGCAATCTCTGTTTTACCAACTCCAGTAGGTCCCATAAATATGAAGGAACCAATTGGTCGATTCGGATCTTTGATACCACTTCTAGCACGAATGATAGCATCACTTACTAAGTCAATTGCATCATTTTGTCCTTTTACACGTTTCTTTAAATTTTCTTTTAAAGATAATAACTTATCTCTTTCTCCACTTACCAATTTTGTTACTGGGACATTCGTCCAACGAGATACGATTTCTGCAATATTATTTTCATCTACAACATCTGATAGTACTTCATTTTGCATGGTTAATTGTAATTGAGAAATCTCTGCCTCTACTTTTGGTATTTCCCCATGTTTGATTTTAGCAGCTTCTGTTAAATCATATTCATCTTCTGCTCTTTCTAAACGGAATTTTAAATCTTCTAATTTTTGTTTTTTATCATTGATTAAATCTTTTAGTTTCTTTTCTTCTTCCCACTTCATACGCATTTCATCTTGTTCTGATTTTAGTTGATTCATCGTTTCTTCTATTTCTTTTACACGAGATTTGGAAACTTCATCTTTTTCTTTCTTTAATGCTTGATGTTCAATCTCTAATGTCATAATCTCACGATTAATTTTATCTAATGAAGCAGGAACTGAATTCATTTGCATTTTAATCGTTGCACATGCTTCATCAACAAGATCTATTGCTTTATCTGGTAAGAAACGATCGGTAATATAACGATCGGATAAGTTTACTGCTGCTACTAGAGCATTATCACGAATTGTTACTCCATGATATACTTCAAAACGTTCTTTTAAACCACGTAGTATTGTTAATGTATCAATTACCGTTGGTTCTTGAACTAGAATTTTTTGTAAACGTCTTTCTAGTGCACCATCTTTTTCGATAAATTCGCGATACTCTTTTAATGTAGTAGCTCCAATAAGACGGATTTCTCCACGAGCTAACATTGGTTTTAACATATTTCCAACATTCATCGCATTATTAGAACCAGCTCCTACAATCATATGGATTTCATCAATGAACATGATAATATCTCCATTTGACTCTGATATTTCTTTTAATACTGCTTTAAAACGTTCTTCGAATTCTCCTTGATATTTTGCACCTGCTACTAAAGCAGCAAGGTCTAATTCCCAAACTTTCTTATTCTTTAAATCGTCTGGTACATCTCCTTTAACCATTCTTTGAGCTAAACCTTCTACGATTGCAGTTTTACCTACTCCAGGTTCACCAATTAAAACCGGGTTATTCTTACTCTTTCTTGATAAGATACGAATTAGATTACGAATTTCATCATCTCTACCAATAACTGGATCAATTTTATTTTCACGTACAGATTTTGTTATATCTCTACCATATTTTTCTAGTGGATTTTTTGTAGATTCTTCCATATTTGGATACATAATCATCAGCCTCCTAGCACTCTAATATCTTTAGTGCTAATAATATTTTATTCTTTTTAATAGCACTTGTCAATATAGAGTGCTAATTATTTTTCAAAAGAAAAGAGATTAACGTGTATCTCCTTCTTCTACTATTCTATCCAATAAACTATTTCCGTATTCACGATACGTTAGAATCTTGTCATTATCCGTATCATAATCTTTATATAATACGTTCCAGTTTGCTTCTCCATCTTTTTCTAAAGATGCTTTTACTTCCTTATCTCTTACAATAGAAGATAAAGAAATGGATAGTTCTTCCTTACTATAGTTTTCTTTTTTGGTTACTTCTATTACTTTATCGTATTCCTCTTTTGTTAATTCTGTTTTATGTGTTTCTTTTTTGTCTTTACAATTTTCATAGTTACAATGCTTAGTCTCTTTTACCACTAATCTATTATTCTCATATAGAGATATCTCATATTTTGTTCCTGGAACATTATTGTCTTCGTATTTGTATTCCAATACTGGAGTTCCATTTCCACATCCTGTTAATAAAAAAGTCATTGCTAGTCCTGCTGCTAATCCGTAATATTTTTTCATATCGTCACCTACTTTATAGATTTATTTTAACATAAAAAAAGATGTATTGAAACATCCTTTTCTTACATTCCTGGTTGTTGTGGTTGTTGAGTATATTGCATATCCGGATCTTGAATTGTTGGTTGTGCAGGTATTGGCTGCATCATAGGTTGCATCACTGGTTGTTCTTGCATTGGTTGCATAGTAGGTTGTTGCATCATTTGTTGTTGATTTTGTGCTGCAAACATTGCCTCTTGTTGTTCTAATGCTGGATTACGGAACTTTGGAGTTGTTGAAAATCCAGTTGCTTGTTGATTTTGTTGTGGTTGTTGTAATCCATTGTTTCCTAATGGTTGTTGTGGTTGTGCTTGAACCATTCCTTCATTTGTACTTGAGCCTTCTAATGTTTGAT
>JAFUFG010000122.1 GCA_017470045.1 Bacilli bacterium
ATGCTTTAGGAGATTATCTAGCTATTGCGAATGGAAAAAGAGCAATCCTTATGCCTGGAGATGAAGATCTTTATTCCATGCATGCAGGATATACCGATGATGAAATCTACGTTCCACTTATCTTAATAAAGAAGTAGTATGAAAGAAAAGAATGTAATTGATTATTATGTATCTTGTAACAAACTAAAAAACGTACTTCGCAAAGGTTGGAAAGATTGGAATGTAGAAAAAGAACGTTTAGAAAGTGTTGCAGAACATATCTATGGAGTACAGATGTTAGCAATTGCTATGTATTCCGAATATGAATATGATATCGATATTCAAAAAGTTATATTTATGTTAGCAATCCATGAATTAGAAGAAATAACAATAGGAGATCTAACATTATTTGATATTGATAAAAAAGAAAAAGAACGTATTGGTCACGAAGCAGTAATAAAAACATTAAGTGGATTAATGGAAAAGGATAAACTATTAGATTTAATCTTAGAATTTGATGAGAGACAAACAAAAGAAGCAAAATTTGCATTCTTCTGTGATAAATTGGAAGCAGATATTCAAAGTAAAATATACGATGAAGAAGGATATGTAGACTTAAATCATCAAGAAAACAATCCAACTGCAAATGATCCGAAAGTAAAAGCATTATTGGACCAAGGAAAATCATTTGGTCAAATGTGGTTAGAATTTTCACAAGGAAGATACGGATATGATGAAAACTTTACAAAAGTATCCAATTATGTAATTCAAAATAGAATAACCAAAGAATAATCACGGAAAAGATAGGAAAAACCTATCTTTTTTGGTATAATAAAAAGAGAAAATAAAAAGAACTCCACTTGGAGTTCCATCTATATACAGAGGATCTTCACACTACATAGTGAACCTTCCTCAATAATAATATATGTAAATAATAAAAAAATATGCACATAATAAGGAGAGATACTATGGAAAAGAGAGATTTAGAACGTATCGTACAAGAAGATTTCGGAATTATAAATGATTTATGGAGGTCACTTTGACATTGTATCCCAAGAATCCGAATTAAAAGAATTAGAAGAGAAGACTTATTCTCCGAATTTCTGGGATGATCGTAATAAAGCAGAAGAAACTTTAAAACAAGTAAATGAATTAAAGAGTCTAATTGCATCTATTAATAATGCAAAAGAAGAAATAGAAGCAAATAAAGAATTATTAGGATTATTAGAAGAAGATGGAATCTATGAAGACTTAGAGTATTCTATTCTAAATCAACATAAAGAAATAGAAAAATTAAATCTATTACTTCTATTAAATGGACCATATGATGGAAAAGACTGTATCTTAGAAATTCATTCTGGCGCAGGTGGAACAGAAGCTTGTGATTGGGCTAACATGTTATACCGTATGTACCAAAGATGGTGTGAATCAAAAGGATACAAAATGGAATTATTAGACTACCAAGCAGGTGAAGAAGCTGGGATTAAAAGTGTATCCATAAAAGTACATGGTACGAATGCATATGGTTATTTAAAGAATGAAAAAGGAGTACATCGACTAGTTCGACTATCTCCATTTGATTCCAATAATAGACGTCATACTTCTTTCGCATCCGTAGAAGTAGTACCAGAAATTGAAGTAGATAATACAATTGAAATTGATGAAAAAGATTTAAAAATAGATGTTTATCGTTCAACAGGTGCAGGTGGACAAGGAGTTAATACAACCGATTCTGCAGTCCGTGTAACACACTTACCTACTAAGATAGTAGTAACTTGTCAAAATGAACGAAGTCAAATACAAAATAAAGAAGAAGCAATTCGAGTATTAAAAAGTAAATTATTAATGAAGAAATTAGAAGAACAAGAAAAAGAATTACAAGAAGTAAAAGGAGAACAACGAAATATTGAATTCGGATCTCAAATCCGAAGCTACGTTATGCATCCATATTCTATGGTAAAAGACCACAGAACGAATACAGAGACAAGTGACGTAGGAAAAGTACTAGATGGAGAGATTGACTTATTTATAGAGAGTAATTTGAAAAAGGGGCTATAATTATGAAACTATTTCACACAGACAATGGAGCAATATTAAAGGAAATACAAAAGAAATCCTATTGGAAAAGATTCTTTCAATTTTTATTGGGATTATTATTAATTGCGATTTCTTATAACTTGTTTTTAGCACCGAATGAATTAGTACCTGGAGGTGTCAGTGGTATTGCTATTATCTTAAGTAGTGTTATGAAAATGGATAAGTCCTTAGTAATCTTATTCTTTAACGTATTATTACTAGGATTAAGTTTCGCAACCTTAGGAAAAGAAAAAACAAAAGCAACGATATTAGGAGCAGTTCTATTCCCATTATTTGTTAATTTTACTTCTAATATCAGTAGCATTATTCCAATCGATAATTCGCAACTATTACTACCAGCAGTATTCGGAGGAGTATTATTCGGATTTGGTTCTGGATTAATTTTTAAAGCAGGTTTTACAACAGGCGGTACAGATATTATTAACCAAGTGTTATCAAAATATTTAAAAATTGGAGTAGGAAAGAGTATGTTATTAAGCGATGGATTAATCGTATTATGTTCCGTATTCACATTTGGATTTACCCATTTAATGTATTCTATTATCGTATTATATTTAATAAGTTTTATGTCAGATCGAGTAATTCTAGGAATTAGTGATAGTAAAGCATTCTATATCATTACAGAAAAAGATGAAGAAGTAAAAGCCTATATTTTAAAATATCTAGGACATGGAGTAACAATATTCAAAGCAAAGGGAGGATTTAAGAAAGAAAGTAGAAACGTATTATTATGCGTATTACCAACCAAAGATTATTACCGATTAAAATCTGGTATTAATGAAATAGATAAGGATGCATTCTTTGTTGTAACAGATGCATATGAAGTCTTTGGAGGAGAGTAAAATGGCTACTAAGATTCGAAAAATAAAATTAAAAGCCAATATTTATAACTTTCTTATTATCACATTTGCTTTAGTGTTATCCGCAGCATGCTATAACATGTTCTTATTACAATGCAATATTGTATCCGGAGGAACCGGAGGTATTGCAACAATATTAAAGAAAACTTTAGGTTGGGATCAATCTTTAACCTTATTAATACAAGCTTTGATATTTGTAATTATCAGTTTTATTTTCTTAGGAAAAGAAAAGACATTTACTTCGTTATATGCAAGTTTGGTTTATCCTGTATTTGTAAAACTAACAGAACCATTAATCGAAATTGTAGATTTTAGTGTAAATGATTTATTCGTTATTGTTATATTTGCAGGAATTCTAAATGGTATTGCAAATGGACTAATCTATAAAACTGGATATAATTCCGGAGGATTTAGTACCTTATATCAAATTTTAAATGAAAAATTCAAAGTATCCATTCCCAAAATATCTTTAATAATCAATGTTATGATTATATCAGTAGGAGGATATTTCTTTGGAGCAACAACAGCTCTATACGCAATGATTTATTTATATGTAGAAAGTATTGTAATGAACAAAGTATTACTAGGAATATCAAATAATAAAGCATTCTATATAATCACAACAGAAGAACAAGAAATATCAGATTATATTATGAAAACATTAGGACATGGAATCACTTGTTTTGGAGTAAAAGGTGGCTTTGTAGCCAAAAGAAAAGATGCTTTATTAACAGTTATTCCAACGAGAGATTACTACCGAGTAACCGAAGGAATTAAAATGATTGATCCAAAAGCATTCTTTGTCGCAACAGATTCATATGAAGTAAAAGGGGCAGATTAGGTAAATAATCTGTCTTTTTTTGATTTTATTTCCCGGAAAAGGTTTTTATAGGTTGAAATATATGGTATAATGTTATACACAGGATAGGAGGTTTATAATGGATTTAATCAGAATAAAAAACGTCGAGAAAAAATATAAAAATGGCGTTCAAGCAATTTATGATTTAAGTTTAGCCATTGAAAAAGGTGCCTTTGTCTTTGTTATAGGAGGATCTGGTAGTGGAAAAAGTACACTAATCAAGATGCTTTATCGTGAAGAAAAACCAACAAAAGGACAAATTATTGTTGGTGGGCTGGATGTTGCAAAACTTAGAAATAAGAAAGTATACAAATTAAGACGAAAACTAGGAATCGTCTTTCAAGATTATAGATTATTAGAAAAGCAAACAGTCTTCGAAAATGTAGCGTTTGCTTTAGAGGTATTAGGTGCTCCAAAAGATGAAATAAGAGTAAAAGTCTTAAAAGCACTAGAAGATGTTGGATTAAAGAATAAAATACATAACTACCCAGATCAATTATCTGGTGGAGAACAGCAAAGAGTTGCGATTGCAAGAGCAATAGTAAATGATCCGAAACTACTACTTTGTGATGAGCCTACTGGTAACTTAGACCCAGAGAAGAGTATGGAAATCATGCAAGTATTAGATAGTATTAATAAAACTCGTGGTACAACCATTATTATGGCAACCCATGATAAAGATATTGTTAATCGAATGAAGAAGCAGGTAATTACATTGAAGGATGGACACCTAGTAAACTTTAGACAGAAAGGAACATACTACAATGAAAATGTTTAGAATGTTAGGTAGAAGTATTCGAGATGCCTTTAAAAGTGTAAAAAGAAACTTCAGTTTATCTCTTGCTTCTATATCATGTATTACAATTACCTTAATTATTATTGCGACAGCAGTAATTGCTTCCTTCAATGTAGAAAATTTCACAAAAGAAATTGAAAAAGATTTAACAATTGTAGTCTTCTTAAATAATAACGTAACAGAAGAAGACATTGAAAATGTTACCAGAGAAATAAAAAATATTAAAAATGTAGATACATATGAATTTCAAAGCAAAGTTCAAGTAAAAGAACAAATGCAAGCAGAATCCGATGTATTTAATGCAGTATTAGATACTTGGGAAGATGAAGAAAGCCCATTAAAAGATACATTCCAAGTAAAAGTAAAGAATGTAGAAGAAATCAAAAATACTGCAAATAAG
>JAFUFG010000123.1 GCA_017470045.1 Bacilli bacterium
GGCTACTATCAGGTAGAGTTATGGGGAGCAAGTGGGGATAACCACCGAAATGATTGGATAGAGGAACATCAAGCATATGCTGGATATACCTCCGGAAAGATTAAATTAGAAAAGGGCGAGAATCTTTATGTATATGTTGGTGGGCAAAACAAAAGATTCAACTCAAGTATGGCAACTTCCTGTGGAATAAGTGGAGGCGCCACAGATATACGATTAATTTCTGGAACAAATTGGTATGATTTAGATTCTCTGTCTTCAAGAATAATGGTTGCAGCTGGCGCAGGTCAAAATTATGTGGATCATTATGCTAGTCCAGCAGATGGTGCAGGAGGGTTACATAGTTACGGAGTAGATGCAGAAAATTGGAATGTAAATATAACAACACAAACCTCTGGTGGGGATGGTGCAATTTGTAGAACAGGAAGTTATTATACATATGATGGAGAAAAAGGAATGTTCGGTATTGGAGGAACAGCTGTAAATCAAAACACAACAGAGGGAGTTGTAAATGGTGCATCATATTATTCGGGTGCAGGAGGATATTATGGTGGCGGTGGAGGAGCAACAGGAGGAAGTGGATCATCCTTTATCTCAGGACATAATGGATGTGTGGCCATAACGGCTGAATCCGATACTACACCAAGAAATGATTCAGGGGGAAATCAATGTTCTGATGGAACAACAGATATTACTTGCTCATATCACTACAGTAATTATGTATTTACAGATACAAAAATGATTGATGGAAAAGGATATGAGTGGACAACAGAAGTAGGAACAGAAGTTGTAGGAATGCCAACTCATGATGGAACAAGCACGATGACAGGAAATGATGGAGATGGATTTGCTAAGATAACTTTCTTAGAAGAAATACCAGAATATTCATTTGATTACACAGGAGACGTTCAAACATTTGATGCTCCATATAATGGAATCTACAAAGTTGAATTATGGGGAGCTCAAGGTAGTAATAGAGGAAAGACTGGCGTATATCCAGGAAAAGGAGCATATACTTCTGGCTATTTAGAAATGAAAAAAAATCAAAAATACTATATCTATGTCGGTGAGCAAAAGAATAGTGGAAATTCTTCATCTTTTAATGGAAGTATTAGTTCAAGTGGTAATGGAGGTCCAGGAGGAGGAGCAACGGACATTCGACTTACCAAAGGAGAAAATTGGAATGATTTTACATCCCTAAAGACTAGAATTATAGTTGCAGGCGGTGGCGGAGCCGATACGAATAGTGCGAATGAAAGTGGAGCAGCTGGAGGTCTGGTTGGATACCAAAGTAGTAATTATAGTAATATTTGTTCCACAGCAGGAACCCAAATAAGCGGAGGAGCAGATTTGTGTGAATCCTATACGCCTAGATCTATTGGAAGTTTTGGAATGGGATCTCCATCAGGATCAGCCGGGGGATCAGGATACTTCGGAGGTGGTGGAGGACTATACGTAAGAGGTGCTGGACAAGGAGGATCATCTTACATTTCAGGCCACTCTGGATGTGTTTCAATAACAAAAGAATCTACTCAAGATAATATTACTTTTGTAAATGATTCTAATGGAGTTGCTTGTAATGATGAAACATCTACTGGATATAATTCACTAGGATATAACACGGATTCTTCTTGCAATAAGCATTATAGTGGATATACCTTCACAGATACTGTAATGATTGACGGAAAAGGATATTCTTGGGACGAAAATGGAGTAGGTTCAGAAGTGGTTGGAATGCCGTCACATGATGGAAGATCTACAATGATAGGAAATACTGGAAATGGTTATGCAAAAATCACTTTAATAGAAAAAATCGACACTTATAAGATAAATTATGATCTAGATGGTGGAACATTAAAGAAAAAGAAAAATACATATAGTACTTTTGATACTGATTTCGAATTAGAAAATCCAACGAAAGAAGGTTATGAATTTACAGGATGGACAGTTGGAAAAAATTTATATAATCCACAATACTTAAAAACAAATGGAAAAAACTTAGAGGATAAGTCAAGAAAAGATGCCGGATTTTACAGAGTATTAATCGATGTAAAACCAAATACGGATTATACACTTTCTACTAATCTTCCATTAAGATCAGACGGTGGAGTATTTGTATTAATAAAGTCCGATGATGATCCTGAAAGTGAAATATATTCTTGGAATGATGGAGTTTATTTAGAAAACCCTCGAACAGTAACAAGTACAGAAAATGGACATATTGTTTTAGCATTTAATTTATCAGGGATAAATAACCTAATAAATAATCCAAATCTATACTGGGCACAATTAGAAGAAGGCGACCGAGTAACTCCTTATGAAAGTTATATTTCTACACCTACAAAAAACATCACAATTTCTCATTATTCAAAGGGAAACCGAACCTACGTGGCGAATTGGATAAAAAATTATGATATTGTATATAAATTAGATGGTGGAACAATAAGCAATCAGCCAATTTCATATAACATTGAGACGGAGACGTTTACGTTACCAACCCCAACAAAAGAGGGTACACATTTGCTGGATGGACCGGAGGAAAAAATTTGTTTTATCCTACGGTATTATCGAATACTTCAAAAGGGATTACAACGACAGTATTGACTGATGGAACAATGAATTTTTCAGGAACACTAACAGATACATGGTTTAACTATTTCAGTCTAGAAAGTTCATCTAATGGATTGAATGAAGGAACATATACTATTAGTGCACAAGGAGATATGGGAAATGTGACTGGAATAAGTATTAAAGGATGGTATAATAGTGCAAATTGGGAATATTTCTTTCAAGTGAATAAACCGAAAACTTTTTCAATTACAGGAAGCAGAAAGTTTTATCTAGTTGGTTTTGGTAATTCTGGATCAGAAATAGAAGGAAATATAAAAGTAGATATAGAAAAATGCGACGAATCCACACCAATTGAAGATTATATCAAAACTCCTCAGACAACTATTACAATACCAAAGGGGTCTACAGGAAACCGTGTATATACTGCTAAATGGACTGCTAATTAAAACAATAAAAAAACTACTATCGAAATAGTAGTTTTTTGTTATTATAGTAAGAATAATAAGGCACTAATAATAGAACTTAATATTAATATAGTGTTATGGAACATATGCAAGAAATAAGAAGTAAATATCGTATCCGTTTCATGATATGCTAATGCGAAAGCACTACCTAAAACTCCATATGGGAAGATGTATAATAAATCAACCCATGAATGGTAAGAACCAATAACATGCATTAAACCAAATACGAAACCTGACATAATAGCAAATGCCCATTTGTGATTCTTAAAAATATCTCGAAAACATTTACGGAAAACAATTTCTTCACAGAATGGAGCAATAAGTCCAGCATTGACTAACATAAGCCATGGAAGATAAGTAATATAAGATTGTACTGCCTGTTCATTACCAGCAGAACCAGTTTGGAAGAATAGATTAATAATAGTGTTTGAAACAATCATACCAACCAAACCTAAGAACCAATATTTTGTACCATTATCTAGATTCTCCATAGGATCTACTCGAAAAACATCCCATTCTCTGATTAAGTCCTTTCGATAAACGAAAAATAGAATAAACGCCAGTATTACATTCTTCATAGTATTCAATATAACTGCAAAAGCACCAGATATACTTTTCAAATGTAATAAATACATTGGAATTAATTCAATATAATCAATAAAACAAAATAGTAAAAAAAAGAGAGCACCCTTAATAAGATAGTAGATTAATTCGTTTTTTTCTTTTAAGTTCTTTATATCATTTAACATATCATCACCATTTAAATTGTAACATAAAAATAGAAAAATTAAAGGATTTATCTATGAAAAACTTGCAAAAATAAAAAATAGATAGTATAATACAATTGCTTACCGATTCCAGGAGTAAGAATTTCCGACTTACCCTTAGAATCTGGTGAATATTATTTTATAGGAAGGATGTGTAAAGTATGGCTTTAACAAAAGAAGAAAAAGCTAGTATCATCAAAGAATTCGCTAAGAATGAAAAAGATACTGGTAGTGCAGAAGTACAAATCGCTATTCTTACAAAAGAAATCAATGATTTAACAGAGCACTTAAAAGTTCACAAACACGATTATCATTCAAACAGAGGTCTTTTAAAGAAAGTTGGACAACGTAGAAATATGTTACAATACTTAGCAAAGAAAGATATTCAAAGTTATCGTGAAGTTATTAAAAAATTAGGTTTAAGAAAGTAGACACTTCATTTAGAGTGTCTCTTTTTTTTAGAAAGAAGGGTAGTAAATGAGTAAAAAAGTATTTGAATTAGATTTTCATGGTAGAAAACTAGTAGTAGAACATGGAGAATTAGCAAAACAAGCAGATGGCGCAGTTTTAGTTCGATACAATGATACGGTAGTATTAACTGCTGCAGTAGTATCTAAAACAGTTAACTTATTATCTGACTTTTTCCCATTAACAGTTAACTATCAAGAAAAATTATATTCAGTAGGTAAAATCCCTGGTGGTTTTATTAAAAGAGAAGGACGTCCTAGCGAAGCTGCAACATTGGCTGCTAGAATGATCGATAGACCAATGCGTCCACTATTCCCAGAAGGATTTAAAAACGAAGTACAAATTATTTCGACTGTATTATCAGTAGACCAAGAGTGCAGTCCAGAATTAACAGCAATGTTTGCCTCATCTCTAGCAGTATCTATTTCTAAGATTCCATTTAATGGACCTATTGCTGGTGTAAAAGTAGGTAGAGTAAACGGAGAATTTGTAATTAA
>JAFUFG010000124.1 GCA_017470045.1 Bacilli bacterium
AAAAAAAATAGTTGTATTAAAAAAAGAAAAAATAGTAGAGGTTTATTCTAAAGTAAAAATAAGCGAATTTATTGAAAGTATTAATGGAAAAATAGAAAAAGATATTTACGTAGACACTTCAAAGGTAGGAAAACACATTGTTAATTTTACGTATACAAACGATGATCATATTAAAGTAGAATATAGTTTTGAAATAAAAGTAGTAGATACCACCCCTCCTATTATTGGAGTATCCAATAAAACGGTAAATACAGATTATGATGGTGATTTATTTAAAGAATTTTTCTGTGGTGATAATTATGATGATAAGCCAAAATGTAAAATAGAAGGACAATACAACACTACAACAAAAGGAAAATATGATTTAGTATTTACCGCAAAAGATAAAAGTGGGAATGAATCATCACAAAGTTTTACTTTAACGGTAAAAGAAAAAGAACCAAAAAAAGAAACAGAACAATCCACAAATCCTGTGTATAAAAAATATGAGGATGTTGTAAAAGAATATAAAAATAAAAATACGATGATAGGGTTAGACTTATCTTATTGGCAAGGAAATATTGATTTTAAAAAATTGAAAAAAAATGGAGTAGAATTCTTATTTATTCGTGTCGGAAGTGAGAATAAAGAAGGAGAATTCTTTGTTGATAAAAAATTTGAAGAATATATGAAAGGTGCCAAAGAAAATAATATTCCAGTTGGAATTTATTATTATTCTTATGCTGATAGTAAGTCAAAAGCAAAGAAAGAAGCAAAGTGGGTAATCAGACAGATCAAAAAATACGATGTTGATTTACCAGTTGTATTCGATTGGGAAAATTGGAATCATTACAGAGATTATAATCTAAGTTTCCACAGTCTAACAGAAGTAGCTGATACATTCTTAGAAACAATAGAAAATGCAGGATATGATGGAATGTTATATAGTAGTAAGTATTACTTAGAAAATATTTGGTATCCAATGAAATATCAGAAATGGTTAGCTCACTATACAACTCAAACAGATTATCAAGGAAAATATAAGGTATGGCAAATTTGCAGTAACGGAAAGATTGATGGTATTCCAGATAATCTTGTAGATATTGATATTATGCTAAAAAAATAAGAGAAATTTTCACATAAATTTCTCTTATTTTTATTTAAATGTATAGACATTTCTAGTATAATTAAAGTAAGGTCAAAAATAGAAGGTTGGTGATATCGATGAAGAAGTCATATTACGTAATTGCTTTTTTAGCACTTATTATTTTTAGTGGAGTAATGTTTTTCTTAACTCGTTTTAATGAAGCATCTCTTATCGCAAGAGATGGTTTCTTTGTTAGTGGAGAAGACATGGATGAAGTTTTATTAAATGATAATAAAATTGCTAAAACCGGAAATATTAATCTAGAAAAAATTACTTCAAATGATACCTTTTATACCAATCTAGATAAGATCTATGTTGGAGAAGAAAAGAAGACAGAAGTAAATACGGTGTATCCAATGTATATTAACAATGGTCTTGGTGTTGTTAATATGGATACAAATTCGAAATTGATGAATCATAAATTTGAATTGTTTGATACGTATGAAAACTTCACTGTAACCGGAGGAAAATTATATAACTTTGGAGATTATGAACAAGCAGATTATGAGAATTATATCTTGTTACAATTATCCAATGGAGCTTATATTAATCTATTACCAGTTACAATCACAACAAGTAGTGGACCAGTAGAGATACCAGAGAATAGTGTTATTAATTTTCAAGAAGAATATTTGAATTATTATTCTTATATCAAAAAAGGAAAGATGGGGTATCACATAGTAGATGGAATTAACCTAAGTGATGTGATTACCTTTGGAAATTATAAATATACTTATGAAAGATTATTAATTAAATTAGGAAAATACGAAGCACCAGCAAAAGAAGAAGTAATCGAAGAAGAACCAAATAAAGATGATTATATTATCGTTATAAAGAATGAAGAAGAAAAAGAAGGAAAGTATGTAGCACCAACAGTAAGAGTAACAAGTTTTACTCCAAATGTATATTCTGCAAAAGCATCTTTAAGTATATCAGATCCTTCAAGAGTAATCGTAGGAGGAATTAATTTCCAATTCTATGTAAACGATAAAGTATATTTAAGAAAAACATTTGTATCCGGAGGAGCAATCGAAGTAGTTGGATTAGTACCAAATACATCATTCAAGATAACCGGAAGCTATAAATACTATAATGAAGAAAGTAAGAAAATGGAAAAAACTTTCTTTGAACAAGATATACGTACTTTAGGAGTAGATATTCTAGATCCAATTGATTTAACATTTGAGAATGGAGATATCTATCCAAATAAGATTGAATTAAAAGAATTTGGAATAGCATCAGATGTTCGTAGTGAAACAACAAAAGGTGTAAATAAAGCGGTTATAACAATAGGGGAAGACCAATATAGTATTGCAACAGGATTACTACAAGAAATATTGATGGGAAGAAAAGTTGTATACTCATCACCAGCAAAATTATTTGCAAACACCTCTTACAATTATGAGATTCAATTCTTAGATGCATATGGAAATAAGATAAAGATAAGAAATAATACAGGAAGTAGTAGAACCAGCAAGAATAGGCCAACTGCATCTGTAAAAATGGCATCATCCCAAGTAAACCAAGTAGTAACACAGATCATATTAAAGAATGTAGATGAAGTAAACATCCTACATTACAAATACGTCATTGTGGACAATATGAATACGTTAATAAGAGAAGGAAATTTGGATAGCAGCAAAGAAACAAATACAATTGCATTAAGAGATTTAAACCCAAACACGACATACAACATTCAAATATTAGGAACGTATGATGTAGAAGATGGAACTGGAACCCAAAGAGACCAAATAATGGGAGAAGGAAAATTTACAACAGCGCCATTAAACTCATTAGGATTCTACAGAGTAGTAGCATCAACAACAGAATTAGACAGTGACAAAGCAACGATTTCATCAAGACTAGATGTTGGAAATACCAATCCAGTATTAATGGAATTATTAAATTCATTCAGTGTATCTGTAACGGATGAAGAAGGCGTATTAATCTATGCACATACCTATAAAGACGAAGAATTAGATAGTGTAAAATTAGGAGAAGATTTCTTAGTAGAATTAAAAAATCTAGAATCTGTAAAGACCTATAACATAGACTATGCGGCAGTAGTAAAACAAGGAACCGTAAGAGAAACAATCAATGTACTATGTTCGTTCAAAAACTTTAAAACCTATAAAAGAAAAGCAGAAGTACAAATAAGAAATGAATTTGTAACAGGAAACTTAATAGACTTTGACGTAAGAATAGTGGATATCGATGGAGCGATTGAAAGTCCAAGAGCGTTACTAGAAGTTCGTGACGAAGCACAGAACTTAATAGGAAAAGAATATTTAGGAATCAATCAAGATTACATTGAATTAACATATGATCACTTAGAAACCGAAAAAGAATATACCTTCACATACTTAGTAGAGGAATACAACATTGGATATAGCAACCAAACATATCAAAGTGACCACATCTTATTAGAAAAGATTGTAACAACGGTAGAAGGTGTAAAAGCTAATATCGAATTAACTGGATTACAAAGACAAATCAATGGTAAAAACTTATTTAATATCAATGATTATGATCGTATCCGAAAAGAAGGTAATACTCCGTACAAAGAATACGACATAAAGAATAACACAGTAATGTTTGGAGCTAAGAATGGATATGTTACGCATTCTTATTATTCACCAGAATCTTATTTACAACACGTTACTTTAACATTTAAGGCTAGATACAATAAAGATAGTCCAAATAAGGCTGCGGTATATGTATCAATCGGAAATGGTAATAGTCAAAACTTTAGAGTAGCAGATTTAACGGATGAATACAAAGAGTATACTTTTAGTTTCTACCAATATTATTACTATGTAGGTTTCGATATTGTAGAAACAGCAAATCAAAATAAAAAGACAACAGTTGACTTTAAAGACATAACGTTAATGTTGGACGATATGAGTAAATACAAAGAAGATTTACAAGATATCACATTGTCTTATCATAGTTCAGGATATAAATTTACAAATACTCAAATGATTGATGGAAACAGTGAAATGCCATCCCATGATGGAACGAAAACGATAGTTGGTAATACCGGTAATGGATATGCCAAGATCACAAATGAAACAAGTGGTGCAACAACTACATTCTCTTATACTGGATCTGCACAAGAGTTCACTGCACCAGACTTTGGATATTACGTATTTGAAGCTTGGGGAGCACAAGGTGGAACATATGACCAGTATATTGGTGGAAAAGGTGCTTATACATCAGGAAGAATCCTAATAAATAAAGGAACAAAAATATATGTATATGTTGGTGAAAAAGGTCATGCAAACTGGTCTATTACCAATACTGCAGCATGGAATGGTGGAGGAGCATCAGGAAATAACCAGTATGGTAGATCATTCGGAGGTGGTGGTGGTACCGACTTCCGTCTAGTAAATGGAGCATGGAATAATGAAGAGTCTTTAAAATCACGTATCATGGTTGCCGGTGGCGGTGGTGGAGCTGTATCAGCATCTACTACAGAAGGTGGAGCCGGTGGAACATTTGTAGGATGGTACGGAACTTCATCTGATAAAAATTATAGCGGTGTTACATCCAGAAATACTGGAGGAAACCAAATCAATAGAGGAACAAGTAGTAGTAACAATGCAAAAAGTGGTGGTTTTGGTTACGCAATCCAATCCATTAAAAATGGTTGGGGAGGCGGCGGCGGCGGCGGCTGGTACGGAGGTGGTACCGGAAACGGAACTACTGGTGCTGGTGGATCATCTTACGTCTCAGGTCACAAAGGATGTATTGCATATCATAATAGAGAAGCTTATCTAACTTCAGAAGAATACATAGAAGATAATCAATTCAAAGGAAACTTTTTAATCAATATGTATGATTTAAGAGATGAACTTGTAAATAAAGATTGGTATGTTAGAATTTATCGTAAAGGTACATTAGTAGATACTCATAAATATGACATGGTTGGCTTATCAATGGAAAATATTGAAAAAACATACAAGTTTGATAAGAATGTGTACTATACAGTAACAGTATCTGTAAAAGTAAGAGGTCGTTATTACGATTTAGCTTCAGTTGAGTTTACAACAGAAAATGAAATTCGTGCAATTACAACTCCACAAGAATTAGTCGCAATGCATACGAATGGTAAATACATCGTATTAAACGATCTAGACTTTACAAATTATAATTCTTATTATTCATCATATTTCTATGGTGAAGTTGATTTCCAAGGACACACAGTAAAGAAAAACGTTAATAATGCAGCCAATCGAATTTTTGAAAATAATAGAGCAGGATCTTTAATTAAAAATATTGTAATCGACTATTACTTTGATAACACAACAAGTAAAACAGATTATGAAGGAATTGTTCGTTATAACTCAGGAACAATAGATAACGTATTTGTTAATTTTAAGGAATCAAATGATAATCCAAACTATGCAATTACGTTAATATCAAAAGTAAATTATGGAACCATTAGGAATTTCGTTGTTAATGCAGAAGCTCCAATGAGTGCATTAGCTGCTGCTGGTTATGCAGTATGGAATAATCAAGGTGTTCTAAGAAATGGTTATGTTTCTGGTGAAAATATCCAAGCTGACTATCAAAAGGTCGATCGAAGAACTCGTAAAGACATTGGAGGTATAGTAGGTTGGGCAGAGTACAACTCTCGAATAGAAGCAGTATACTCATTAGTCAATGTAGAAAAGAGTAATAATTATGGAACTGGAGAAAGAGAATCTGCAGTAGGTAATATTATTGGTCACCATGAATCAGGATATTTTGGTAACTCTTATTCAGTAGAATTATCTGATAGAACGAATACGAACTTGTTAACACAAGATCCAAATATCGGTTATAAGAATGGATTAAGATACAACAAATTATATTATGCATCTGATAGAACATATGGAGGACAATATAGTGCTAAGATATCAAAACTTGCTCTATATGATAAAAATTTCCAAAATAGTGTAATTAATATCTATGATGGTTTTGAGGTAGACTCTTATGTTGAACTTGGATACTTCCCACAAGTAAAATTAAATGAATGTATGCCAAGACAAGAATGGATCGAATTACCAAAAGTTACTGGAGCGGATTTGGTGGATGTAACTTCTGTAGAAGAAATATCAAATAATGGTGATTCAGCAGTAGTAAAACTACACATTAACAATCCATCTGCAGAAAAAATCGAGAAAGTAACCATTACGAATATTAATACAGTAAATATCTTGGAACAAAAGGATTTATACGGAAAGACAGACTTAACTGTAGAATTAAAAAATCCAACAGTATATAAATCACTTTATTACTTAGATACGATTACGATGAAACCAGCTTATGGAAGCAATTATGAAAAGATATATGAAAAGAATGAAAGAGCAATCAATGTTGACTTATATTATCCAATTTATTCATTAGAGGATTGGAAAAAGATTGTGGCAAATCCAGCGCAAAATTATGCATTAATGAATGATATATCATTTAACAATGTATCCATGACTCAATATATGGTAACTGGAGACTTTAAGGCAAAATTAGATGGTAGAGGTCATACTCTAAGTGGAATTACAATTAATAGTGGAAACGGACTATTTAGTAGAGTATCTGGCGGAACAATTAAAAACCTTACAATAACGAACTACAAGAAAACTAACAGTACTGCATATGGTGGAGTTGTATATCAAACAAATAACAATTCTACATTTGATAATGTTCATGTAAAAGATATTCAAGTATATGCTACTGGTCGTATTGGAGGATTAATCGGATACGCTGCTTATACAACAATAAAAAATAGTTCAGTTACGAACTTTAAGCCAATAATTCCATTTGAAGCAGATGACTTATACGTTGGATCTATGGCAGGATATTCAGATTATCTATTTGTAGAGAACTCATTTGTTCAGGATGTTAATATTGAAATAAGCAATTCATTATCAACACTAGGAGTTGGTGGAATAGTTGGTAGATTAGTAAATGGTGGAGTTTCAAACTCTTACGCTACCGGAAAAATAAGTTGTAACTCCGTTAATGTTGGTGGATTAGTTGGACGTAATTCTGGAACAATAAAAAATGTTTGGTCTTACGTTGACTTAATGACAAATCTTGATTATGTCGGAGGAATAGTTGGTCGATCAGATAACAATGGTGTTTCCAATACGTTATCTCTAGGAGCTGTATATTCTTCTTATAAATCAAATGAAACAAATAATATTCACAGAACGACAGGAAATGCCTTTGCAGTTGTTCAAAATAACTATGCCTGGGATAAACAAAAATACTATGGTTATGTTACTGGAGAAACAGCTTCAGAAGTATTGCTAGATACAGAAGCATTAGAAGAAATAAATACTTATGTAGACTTAATCGGATATGAAGAAGTAGCATTTGACTTTAGTGAAATAGAAAATGATATTGTACCAAAAGTTAAAAACCCAGAAACTGGAGAATTAGTTCCAAATCAAGTGGATGTAAAATTGAGCGGAGAATTATTTGATGTATTAAGTTACGAAACAGATCCGGCTCCAAGTAGTGCAATGTTGCATTTAGTAATAGAAAATCCAAATCAATTTGTTATCGATTCAATTGAATTTGATGGATTAGATGTATCAAGTGCAAGATTTGTAAATAATGCCGATGATGGAACAACAATTGCTGACATGACAGTAACTCCACGTAATTATTTTGATAGTTACATATTAAAGAAAGTCAATTATAAAGATTCTAGTGACAAGGTAAAACCATACGATAAAGTAATACGTATTGATTTACAATTCTTCAATAACTTAGGTACTTATGATGAATGGACACATATCAGTACAACAATACCAGAAAACTATCGTCTGACAGGAGATATTGACTTTACTGGAAAAACAAATGTAAGAATTGGTGTACTATTCTCTCGATTAGAGGGACTAGAAAAAGATGATGGTACAAACTATAAAATCATGAATTATAAAAAGACTGGAATTACAACTGCTAAGACAGCATTAATTCGTGAAATAACCACAACTTTAAAAAATGTTACATTTGATAATATTGATTTAGAGTCAACTCAAAGTTTGAATTATATTGATGTAATTTATATGAATTATGCCGATATTGATAAAGTGGAATTTAATAATATTACGACAAAATCCAAAGGAAGTTATATCGCACCAATTGGAAGAAACAGAGGTCAAAATATGAGTAATGTTAAGATTTCTCATAATACATCTTCTGGTGCTGATTATGTAGCTGGATTAGTTGCATATACCTATACAAATCCAAATAATGATATCACTGGAGAATATTCTGTAATTACAGGAACAGGACGATACATTGGAGGAATTATTGGAGATGCTGATGCTAGAGATGGTACTAACGGATTCCGATATGTAGGAAGACACATGAATGTAACTGGAAAAAATGATGTTGGTGGATTATATGGTTATGGAGGAGCTTCTTATTCCGAAATCTATGATTCAACGATTACTTCTACCGGAGGTGGAGAATACGTTGGAGGAATCGGTGGAAGAATGAGATACTATTCTGAAACCGGAGATATCGCATCTAACGTAACAATCAATGCGAATGCTAATTATGTTGGTGGATTATATGGATGGGTTAGAGCATTAAACAATTCAAAAGTAATTGGATGTACCATTAATCAAACCAATACTGGAAAGCAACGTGTTGGTGGAGCATTCGGATATACCGATAACTGGTTCGGACATTCCAATATCGCAGTAGTAGATACCACAATTACAAATGCTGGAGACTATACTGGAGGTATTTCAGGAAGAATGTATAGTACTGGTAGTATCACCTATGCATTTACCAATAATGTAACCATTAATGGTAGAAACTATGTTGGTGGTCTTGCTGGAGAAATTACTACAGCAAGAGCAAATCGAATTCTTCTAAATAATAGTATTAATGCTACTGGAAATTATGTAGGAGGAGTTTTTGGACGTATCGCTAATATTCATGAATCCGATAGCAACTATTCTTCTGTAGTACAAGAAATTTTAGTATTAAATTCTAAAATCGTAGGAAGTAACTACGTAGGAGGATTTGTAGGAGCAACGGTATCTGGAAAACAAGTAACACCAGCAATGTACTTTAACATTATTATTGTTGCAGACTGCAACTCAACAATAACTTCAGAACCATATCTTGGTGTAGTAAGTGGACAAGATACTAGATTGTATTCAACAACCCCATTAACAACATTCCGTATTTATAAGAATAATCGTTTAAATGGAGTATATGCAAGTTCCTTAAGTTTACCAAATATTGATAGTTCCTACTTTGCAGATCAAACTAATCTTGGTACACAAAGTTATTATACGAACTTAAATTTCGCAACTGCTCGTTGGGACTATGGTCAATTAACGAACGGATACTTCCCAAAAGTAAAGAACTGGTCTGGAGGATCATCAATTGCAGAACAAAAGAACTTATTAAGACCAGCTACAGTAGTTCAATTTAATGCTAGACGTTTAATGGATGCACCTGCTGATCATAAACTTCCTGATATGAAGATTTACTCATCTGGAGTAGATAGCTTAAATCTAGAGTTTAGTGAAGTAGATGGTTATACATATTTCGAAGTTTATAACGGTGGAACAAAAGTAGTAGATGAAAACATCAATAATAGAACTTATTCCATTAAAGCTGATTATAAGAGTGAAATTGAAGTAGTAGTAAGTGATGGTAGAAATACAAAGAAATATCAAGTAAAAGAAAATGAATATCGTCAAATCGCAAGTACATATGGAAAGAAATACGCCTATATCTATAACGGTAAATTAAAAGGTAATATTTCTGCTCCTAAAGCAAAATTCATTCATATCTATAAGAATTATGCTTTAACAGAAGATTTAAGAGTATTTGATATCGATAAAGAAGAATTTGTAGACGAAGAATTCGACTTTAGAACATCATTAATCTATACTAGATCACTATATAAATTCGAATATAATGATACAGAAATTGATACATACTATAATTATTCTGTAGTACATAAGAATGATTCCGATATCATTTATGATAACCAAATCTTAGTAAAGAATGGAACAATTCAAATTATTGATTCCGAGTTAGATAGTAATCATAATTCTGTAATTATTGATGAATATGCAGAAAAAGAATACGTATCTGTTTTAGGTTTAGATGGAACATTGTATGACTTAAAAGAACAATTAAATAAACCAAGTAATTTCAGTAATAAAGGAATTTATTACATGACCAATAACTTAAGTTCTTCAACAAGTGCCGTAATTCTAGTTTATAAGACTGGAAAAGTAGTAATATTCGATTATCGAACTGGAAAAGAAATCGAAGAAGAAAAAGCAAATGAAGATGTATCTATTTTTGATTACTTCAAAGAAAACTTTAGACCGGTTGAACCACTTGAAGGATCTAGCACAACGACAAGTTATACAGAAGGTAAAGAACTAGAAAAGATGTTAAAAGAAACTCCAATTGATACAGATCCTGATGGAAAATATGTATTAAGAGATGAGGAAACAAAAGAACAAATAAAGAAGAATGGTCAAACAAGTGGTGGTGGAAGTATTACAAGAGAATACATCACATACTATAATCCAGTAAGGGATGATTACGAAGTAGTTGATATGGAAAGTATCTTCGAGGGAGAGGATGAAGTAGTAACAGAAAACAACAAGATTTACACTTCAAATGCTTTAGTAGAATACTACATGAAAGAATCTATTTTTGAAGAAGTACTAGGAAATATCAATGGACTATACATCTTAGGAGGAATCTTAGTAGCGATACTAGGAGCCTTAGGATTATTCGCAAGAAATGCCAAGTTATTAAGAATAAGTGAGGAGGGATATCATGGCAAAGAAGAATAGAAAACTAATCATCGCAAGTATCATCGCAGTAGTAGTAATCGTATTAGGAGTATTAGGAATAGGAATCCTATTAAGAGGAGGAAATCATAAAACTCCAATCGATTTAACGAAAGAGTATATGAATCAATACAAGAACTGCGATAGTGAAGTAGTGAAGAAAATCAAATATCCTTTCGAAGATGAATTAACGAAGGCACAAAAAGCAAAATATAAAGAAATAATCAAGAGCCAATATATGGCCCTTGATTATGAAATAACAGAAGAGACAGTAGGAGAGATAGATGCGATAATCAAAGTAGAATTTAGTGTACTAGATTACAAAGCAAGCTATGAAAAAGCAACCAGTTACTTACGTTTATATGGACAAGATAAAACAGAAGAAAAGAAAGTAGACTATAAATTAAGTGAAATGGAACATACTGGGGAAAAAGAAAAATACAGTATTGAATTTACCTTCCATAAACTAGATGGAGAATGGGAAATGATGGATCTAACAGATGCGGATCTAGAAAAACTACAAGGAATCTTCTAAAACAAAAAAGAGGTGAAAACCTCTTTTTATTTGTATTGATATACGGATACAATATAATGTCCACTTTTCGTATTTTTAAGAATACCCATATATTGAAACTTACCAATTCTCTTAATACTAAAAGTATCTCCAACTTTCAATTTAACAGATAAATTCTTTAAAAAGTCATGATTATATAAAATTTCTTTATTCTTATATTTCTCTTCTATCTGACTTCTAGAAGTATTTAGAATACGACTAATAACTGTATCAATTCTTTCACTAGAAACATTTAATTCCAATGGTTCATATTCTCGGTGATAATCTTCTAAAGTAGAAAGAGGTACCTCTCTTAATTCGATACTACTATTCCGTACACTAACAAAATTTGTCTCAAAATAATTTTGAAATAATTTTAAAATATAAATATAATAATGACCATTTGTCAGAATAATATCACCAAACATCTCATTCGCAATCTGTAGTGAAAACATCGTACCTAAAATATCTTGATGTCGAAGAGAAGTAGTAGAAATAATTTCGTATAATAATACTTCAGGTAAACTATTCTTATAGAAAATAACTTTTTCGCTATCTGGATAAGGAGCATAAATATGATATTCGTCTTTATGCAATTTTCCCTTTAACTCCATTTGTTCTTTCGGATCTAAGAAAAAAGTAGGCTGTCCTTTTATAATTTTATTAAAATTTTTCTGAATATTATACATATAAACCTCTTCATTTCAAGGACTATTATAACATATATGATATAATGAAGTAGGTGATAAAATGAAAGTATTAACAATCAAGCAACCATTCGCTACATTAATTGCGGAAGGATTAAAAGAATATGAATTTCGAACTTGGAAAACATCTTATCGAGGAGAATTCCTAATACACGCAGGCAAAGGAATTGACAAAGAAGCAATGAAACGATACGAACATTTAAATCTTACTTATCCAACAGGTCAAATCATTGCGAAAGTTACATTAACAGACTGTGTTTATATTGATGAAGAAATGAAAAAGAGATTAAAAGAAAAAGATCCATTAGTGTATTACGGAATGATCAATAGTACCAGTGATAAGCCTCATTATGGATTTAAGATAGAAAATGTTGAAAAAATCAAGCCTATAGACATTAATGGACAATTATCTTTTTGGGAATATCCGAAGAAAATAAAATAAAATCTTTCTTTTCAAAAAATCCTGTGATATACTAAGAATATAATAGGAGAGATTCATATGGTAATATATTATATAACATTACTTTCAGGATTAGTCCTAGTAATCCTAGGTTTATCAAATAGTAATAAAAAAGCTCAAAAGAACCAAAAAACCAGTATTGGTACAGTAGAAGATTTTTATCTATTAGGTAGCGAAAGATCATCTGTTCCATTAAAATATCATGCAGATATCAAAGCAGGAAGCAAAAAGTATGAAATTGAAGGATACTCTATGCCTTGGTTAAATAAGGGAGAAGAAGTAAGAATTCAAATTACTGGTAAACAAAAGATTCTAGGAAATAAGAGATTAAATCGTAAGGGTAAAGTGGAATTAGCATTTGGTTTCATTCTTTTAATGTACCCTGTCGCAATGTATCTTTCTTATATATTTCGCTAAGTAAAAAAAATAAAAGGACTTCGGTCCTTTTTTTGTTATAAATATTCTTTAAATTTTTCTACATACTTCTCTTGAATACTAATAAATTTACTTAATAGTTTATGAAGATCTTTATCTTTTTCAGCATTTAGAAATTTACGACCTTCTATAATTCCCATATTAAGTCCTTGCATTATTAATTCACTTAATTTTGAATCACTATCATCTGTAATCATTCGCATCTGTAATCCATACCAAGAGAACGTTTTGGAAATAGCCGAAAGATCTTTTGGTTCTTCTTCTGCATAATCCCATATTTCTTTCGCAAGTTCATGATATTCATCATTTAACTTTAGTAATAATTCTTTAAATTCTCCTTCGTGCGCTCTTTCAAGAATAGCCTCAATCGCATGGATTCCCATCTCACAACCTTTATTTAATTCATCTAATACAGTCTTTTTTTCGCCTTCCATAATAACCTCCTTTTATTATTATGAAAAAATAAGAAATAAATATACAAAAATAATTCTATTTACGATATAATAAAGATAATAGGAGTGATATCTATGAAGAATAAAAAGAGTTTTAAAATAGATTTTAATAAACTACTAAATCTATTAATTATTGTAGTCATTATTGGATTTATTGCATACGGATCATATTTAATTGTTACAAAAGTGGTAAGTAAGAAAGTTTATACCGAAGAAACATTAAAAGAAAAAATGGAAAAATTGGGATACAACGTAGAAGACTTAAGTTTCACCTATGAAGACGATGATAAAATTGTAACTTATCTACAATGTCGTGATAAGAATAATAAATATCAATTAGACTTCTATGTATTAGATACCGATAAGCATGCAAAGAGTTATTATAATAAGATAAAAAAAGAAATTGATACAGATGCAGAAGGAATAGAAGGAAAAGTAGAAACAAATAAAAAAGATTATTATAAATATGTAATTGAAGTTAGTGGAAGCTATGGAGCTGTAATTAATTCGAAAAATACAGTAATCTACTTTAATTCGACACAAAAGAACAAAGAAGATATTGTAAACTTATTGAAGAAACTAGGATATCGTTAGAATATCCTTTTTTATTTGAAAAAAGTTATGTTATAATAGAAAGGCAAGAAAACGAAAGAAAGACAAAGGTGAAGTACGGGAAAATTATTTATCATGAACCAGTGATATTATGGATCTTTTTGATTGTTTATTGTTATTTGTAATTGAAAAGTAAATTCATAAAAATTTACTTTTTTTATTTATTTCCCATAAATTTCATATTTGTATACGATAATGTAGTAGAGAAAGGATGAAATGATGAAGAGAATCGCTTATTTTGACAACGTAAAGGGAATATTAATCTTATTTATTATACTTGCACACGTAATTAGTCTTTGTGCATCTTATTATGATTATGATAATAAAATATTAAAACTAAATTGTATGTTTATGTTACAATGTTTTTTCTTTATATCCGGTTATTTTGCAAGTAAGAGTAAAACAAGAAAGAGTAAGAAAATTCTAAAGCAGATAAAAACATATTTGTTTTGGGATATCTTAATTACATTCTATTATGGTTTAGTGCTTCATATTATTGATTTTAATTTTAATCTGTTACTACCAAGATATAC
>JAFUFG010000125.1 GCA_017470045.1 Bacilli bacterium
AAAGAACCAATCGATATTGAAGTACGTGGAGAAATCTTCATGAACAAAAAGACTCTAGACGAGTTATATGAAAAAAGAAAGAAAATGAATGAACCATTACATCAAAACTGTCGAAATGCAGCAGCAGGATCCATTCGTCAATTAGATTCAAAAGTAGCAGCAGAACGTAAACTAGATAACTTTATTTATCATTTACCAAATCCATTAGATTATGGCTTTGAAACACATCAAGAAGCCTTAGATTATATGACGAAATTAGGTTTCAAAACAAATCCAAATAATCGATTAGTAAATAATATTAAGGAAGTATTAGAATTCATCGATGAAAAAGGAAGAATAAGACCAGATCTTCCATACGATATAGATGGAGTAGTTATAAAAGTAAATAGTATCAGACAACAACAACAATTAGGATACACCGCAAAGTATCCAAAATGGGCTACAGCTTATAAGTTCCCTGCAGTAGAAGTATTAACAAAATTAAAAGATATTATCTTTACCGTAGGTAGAACTGGTCAAATTACACCTAATGCGGTATTAGACCCAGTTATTGTTGCAGGATCTACTATCTCTAGAGCAACTCTTCATAATGAAGATTATGTAAAAGAAAAAGATTTAAAAATTGGAGATATTGTCTCTATTCGTAAAGCAGGAGATGTTATCCCAGAAGTAGTAGAAGTAAAGAAAGAAAGACGTACTGGAGAAGAAAAAGACTTTGTAATGATTACCAATTGTCCAATGTGTGATACTCCTTTAGTAAAGAAAGAAGGACAAGTAGATTACTTCTGTCCAAATAATAAATGTCCAGCAAGACATATTGAAGGACTAATTCATTTCGTATCTCGTGATGCCATGAATATTGATGGTTTAGGAGAACGAATTATGGAAGACTTCTATAACTTTGGATTTATTAAAAATGTTCATGATATTTACTTATTAAAGAATCATGAAAAAGACTTAAAAAGATTAGAAGGATTTGGAGAAAAGTCGATTACCAATCTTTTAGACGCAATCGAAAATTCGAAACAAAATTCACTAGAACGTCTAATCTTCGGATTAGGTATTCCACATGTAGGAGCCAAAACTGCAAAGATCCTAGCAGCTAGATTTCATACCCTAGATAACATTATGAATTCTGATATCGATACATTAACGAATGTAGATGATATTGGTGGTATTATTGCCAAAAGTATTGTTAATTACTTCTCTAATGAAGAAAATCAAAAATTAATGGAAGATCTAAAATCAGAAAATGTAAATATGGAGTACTTAGGACAAAAAGTAGTACAAAATGAAAACTTCAGTGGTAAGAGTTTTGTACTTACAGGTTCCTTAACAGATTACTCAAGAGAAGAAGCTGAAGAAATAATTGAATCTTTAGGTGGAAAAACAGTAAATTCTGTATCGAAAAAAACATCTGTTGTAATCGTAGGAGAAGCTCCAGGAAGTAAATATACAAAAGCCCAAGAATTAGGAATCGAAATCTGGACAGAAGAAGACTTCAAAGAAAAGATAAATTCGTAAGACTCGTAAGAGTCTTTTTCTTATGCTCACGTTTACAAATAACGAAAATTATGGTATAATATACCAACAATTGATGGAAAAAGGGGGATTTTTCATGAACTTGTTTAAAAAGAAAGAAACATTTGAAGATCTAGAACAATATCAAGATACCATTGAATTAGAAACAATCGATGAAATTATGGAAAAAGAAATCGAAGAAGAAAAGACTCAAGAAGTGCCACAAATTATTGAAACATATCCAGTGGAATATAAGGATGAATTAGAAGATTATCCTATGGAAGAAGACTTTAATGATTATCCAGAATCAACAGAAAGTACTTGGGATGATTATGAAGAATACGTAGAAAAAAAGAAAAAGGAAAGAAATCTTCCAAGAATCTTAATGAATATTGGATTTGGATTTATCTTATTAATCGGAATTCTAGTAACAATTGATGTCGTAATGGTTTCAAAATTCGAAAAAGGTCCATTCTTTGCTATCCGTACAGAAACTTATAAAGATGGTGGAACAAAGGTATACAAAGGGCTTGGTTATAAAGTAATTAAATACAATCAAGTAATTGGCAGACGAGATATAGAAATTGGTACTTGGAAATTACAATATAATGCAAATCCAATCGATATTAATGATTTAGATTTCGCAATTGATTATGTAAAAGATCCAGAAAAATTAGCCAAAGCATATCATCATAAATTTATTCGTTTAACTAGTACGGTAAAAGAAGTAAATATTGAAAACAACACTTTAACGTTAGAGTACTTTGATGAGGATGGAAAATATACTCTTACATTTATTTGTGAGATGGCTGAAAAAGACAAAACATTAAAATCTTTTGATAAGGGAGATCAAGTTAGTATTATTGGTACAATGAGAGAATTTGAAGTAAACCCAAATAAGATTCAAATCAGTGGATGTTTTGCAGAAGAATATATGGAAATTAGTGAAGAATAGAGATGTATATCTCTTTTTCTTTTGCTTAAGAAGTGATATAATAAAACAAGTTGAGGGAGGAATACTTGTGAAAGAAGAAAAATTAACAAGAGAAGAAGTATTACACGTTGCAGAACTTGCAAAAATTAAATTATCCGAAAGTGATATTGAGAAGTTCCAAGTCCAATTAAAAAAATTATTAAACGATGTAGAAAAGATTAATGAAGTAGAAGGTTTCGATGATGAAATCTTAATTGCTCCATGGAGTAGAGAAACAACATTAAGAAAAGACGAATCAGGAGAAATGCTAAATCCAAAAACGGTATTAGAAAATGCTCCTCGTCATGCTGGTAACTATATTGAAGTTCCAGTAGTAATTGGAGAAAGTGAAGGTGCATAAGATGAAATACTTAGATAAATCCATTACAGAAATTAATGAATTATTAAAAGCAGGTACAATTAAACCAATCGATTTAGTAGAAGAAGCTTTTGAAAATATTGAGAAGAATCAAGAATTAAATGCTTATATTACTCTTTGTAAAGAAGAAGCAATTGCCAAAGCAAAAGAGTTAGAAGGAAAAGAAGTAGATAACTTATTATTCGGATTACCAATTGCCGTAAAAGATAATATCGTTATTAATGGAGTACGTACTACTTGTGCGTCTCATATTCTAGAAAATTTTATTCCAATTTATACCGCTACTTTAATTGAAAAATTAGAAAGCAAAAATATGATTGTAATTGGAAAAACAAATATGGATGAATTCGCTATGGGTTCCTCTTCTAGAACAAGTTACTTTGGTGCACCTAAAAATCCTTGGAACAAAAATAAAATATGTGGAGGATCATCTGGTGGTTCTGCTGCAACAATATCAGCACGTGATGTGTTATTTGCTTTAGGTTCTGATACAGGTGGTTCTATTAGACAACCAGCCGCTTACACCGGTATCGTAGGAATGAAACCAACATATGGTAGAGTATCTCGCTACGGAGTAATCGCTTTTGGTTCTTCATTCGATCAAGTAGGTCCTATGACAAAGAACGTATATGAAAATGCAGTATTATTAAATGCATTAGTAGGAAAAGATGATAAAGATTTAACTTCTGCAGATTTAGAAGAAGAAGACTTTACTAGATTCATTGGAAAAGATATTAAAGGGATGAAAATAGCAGTTCCAAATTTCTTAATGGGAGATGTAGTTTCCGATGAAATTCGTAATCAAATCAAAGAAACCATTGCTTTATTAGAAAAAAATGGAGCAACAGTAGATTATATTGATATTAAATACTTAGAGCATGCAATGACTCTATATCAAATCTTAGCAATGGGAGAAGCAAGTTCAAACTTAGCAAGATTTGATGGAATTCGTTATGGATTCTCTATTGAAAATCCGAAAAATATTGAAGACTTATATTTAGAAACAAGAGGTCAAGGATTTGGAGAAGAAGTAAAACGTCGTATCATGGTAGGTTCTTACCTTCTAAGTGGAGAAAATGCAAAAACATATTACAACAAAGCATTATCCATTCGTGATGATATGAGAAAAGAATTCAAACGAGTATTTGAAAGTTATGATTTAATTATTGGTCCAACGACTGTTACAACTGCTTATGATTTAACTGATCCAATGGATGATCCAAGAAAGAGTTTCATGGATGATGTATGTGTTATACCAGTGAACTTAGCAGGTCTACCTGGATTAAGTATTCCAGTAGGATTTGGAGAAGGACATATGCCAATTGGTATGCATATCATTGGTAACTCCTTTGAAGAAGCAAAGATGTATCAATTAGCATCATTCATAGAAAAAGAATTAAATCTTGATTTAAACCCAAATGGAGGTGAGAAATAATGTCAGATTATATTGCAACAATCGGTGTCGAAGTACACGTTGAATTAAAAACAAAGACAAAGATTTTCTCAAACTCTATTAATGGTTATGGTCAAATGGCCAACTCTTTAACGAATGTAGTAGATTTAGGATACCCTGGAACTCTACCAACATTAAATGAAGAAGTATTTAATCTAGCAATCAAAGCAGCAACTGTCCTAAATTGTAAGATTAGAAGAGAAATGCACTTTGATCGTAAAAATTATTTCTATCCAGATAATCCAAAGAATTATCAAATTACACAAGCAAGAACACCAATTGGATATGATGGATATGTAGAAATTGACGATAATGGTACAAAGAAAAAAATCTATATTGAAGAAATGCATATTGAGGAAGACACTTGTAAGAGTACCCATAGAGGAGAAAGAACCCTTCTTGACTTCAACCGTGCAGGAGTACCACTAATTGAAATTGTTACAAAGCCATGTATGACAACTGCTACAGAAGCAAAGTTATACCTAGAAAAATTAAAAGAATTATTATTCTATACGGATGTTTCTGATTGTAAGATGGAAGAAGGTTCTATGAGAGCAGATGCGAATGTATCAATTCGTAAGAAAGAGTCTGATCCATTTGGAACAAAAGCAGAAATTAAAAATATCGGATCTATTTCTAATGTTGGAGTAAGTATTGAAAAAGAAATCGAGCGTCAAGCAAAACTATATGATGCCGGAGAAACATTCAAACCACAAACAAGAAGATACGATGATAAATTAGGCGACACAGTACTTATGCGTGTAAAGGAAACTGGAAATGATTATCGTTATTTCCCAGAACCAGATATTCCATTCGTATATGTAACAGACGAAATGATTGAAAGAGTTCAAAAGACAATTCCAATGCTACCAGACGAAAGAGTAAAAGTTTATATTGAAAAAGGAATCCAAGAAGTAAATGCAAAGAAAATGATTTTAAATCGTTCTTTATCCGATTACTTAAACGATTGCCTTGATGTAGACTTTGATTTCAAAGTAGCATCTAATCTTTTATTAGGAGATATATCTGCATACTTAAATAAATCTGAAAAAGATATCAAAGAAACATCTTTAACAAAAGAAAGATTTATTGATTTAGTAAAGAAATATTCCGATGGAACAATTACTTCTAAGAACCTAAAAGATATTTTAGATACAGTCATGGAAAGTGATAAATCAATAGATGAAATCATGAAAGAATCCGGAGTACAAAATATTACAGATGATTCTATGATTAAAGAAGTTGTTCAAAAAATTGTAGATGCAAATCCAGAATCAGTAAATGATTACAAAGCAGGACATGATAGAGCAATCAAGTTCTTAATGGGACAAGTTATGAAAGAAACAAAAGGTTCTGTTAATCCAAAAATGGCTATGGATATCCTACAAGAAATGTTGAAATAGAAAAGACAATTGAAAAAGCCTATGTACATAGTGTATAATAATTAATATACTAGGGATGTGATTTTATGAAACAAACAAGAACAAATAAAAAGCCAATGAAGCGAATTTCAAAGAAGAAAAAAGTAAATAAATTAGCAATTTTATTTGCTATTTTCTTAATCGTAGTAGCTGTTTTTATCGTAAAAGTAGTTATGATTTTTACAGAAAGTGATGAAGAAGCTGTTTATGGAAGTAGACTAGAAGTAGTTGAAAACTTAAAAATAGATGAATCAGAAAAAGAAAAGAAAATCAAAGAAAAATTAGGAGATCATGTAAGTTCCGTAAAAGTTCGTGTACAAGGAAGAATTATTAATATCGAATTAGATATTACAAAAGATATTCCACGTGACTGGGCAAAAGATGATTGTAAGAATATCATGGAATTCTTCTCTGATGAAGAAAAGAAAGTTTATGATTTCCAATATTATGTACAAAAAACAGTAGAAGCAGAAAATAGTAAACAATTCCCAATCATTGGATATAAACATCATTCTGCAGAAGAAATAAAATGGACAAAAGATAGATAAAGGGGAATGAGTAGATGAAGAAAAAACTAATCATAATAATTCCCATTATTATTGCGATTGTAGCTTTTATCTTCGTATATCGTTACTATAACAAGGAAGATGCTACAACAACATTAACCGTAAAAGAAAAACAATGGGTAGAAAATAATAAAGATCAAACCTATGATTTTGAATTAGTAAATGATTATCCATTATATGGACAAGATGGTGGTGGAGTAATATTCGATTTCCTAGAAGACTTTGAAAAAAATATTGGAATTGAATTTAATAAGATTTCTTATTTAAAAAATACCACTCCAGAAGGCAATAGTTATCGAATTCGAATTCTTGATAATGAATCAGAACTATCTGACAAAGATTTATTACTATTCAATGATAACTATATCTTAGTAGGAAAGAGTTTTCGAAGAATTAATCATATTAGTGATCTAAAAAATCTAACATTTGGAGTATTTAAAGAAGACTCATCTGAAATTAGTTATTACTTAAAAGGAGGATCTTCTCTTTCTTATAAGACATATGATAATATTTCTAGTCTATATAGTGCTTTAGATAAAGATGAAGTAAATATGGTAGTAGTACCAAGTATCATGTATTTAGATCATATTATTAAAAATGATAAATATTCAATTAACTACTATTTAACAGAAATGAAAAAACAAGTTGTCTTAACGTTAAGCGATGACAATCAAGAGTTAAATAAGATAGTGACAAAGTACTATAACAAATGGAGACAAACAAACTACATTGAAGAATACAATAGGGAATATTTAGATTACTATGTAGAGAAAAATGATATTAGTGCCAAAGAAAAGTCTCAACTAATTTCGAAAAACTATGTATATGGCTATATTGAAAATGTACCATTTGAAGCAAAGGTTAATGGAAAAGTTGCAGGTATTGCTGGAGAATACATAGATCGTATCTCTAGACTTGCCAATATCAATTTCCATTATAAGAAATATGATAGTAAAGAAAAATTAAAAGAAGCTGTAGAAAAAGGAGAAGTAGATGTTTACTTCGACTATTACAACTATGGTGGAGAAAAATACTTTGAAACATTATCTACTTTTATAGAAGATTATGCTGTTATTGGGCATCCAGAAGATAACCATATTGTAAATTCATTTGAAAGTTTAAAGAATCAAGAAATCGCAATGTTAAAAGAAGATTCTTTATACAATTATTTTTCAAATAACTCACGTGCTAAGATTAAAACTTATAGTAGCATTGAAGACTTAATTGAAAAATCAAAAGAACGCTTATTAGTAGTAGATTATGAAATCTATAATTATTATCAAACAACAAAATTTAAAGATTATAGCCTAATCTATAAAGATACTATGATGAATGATTATAAGTTCATGGTAAAGAAAAATAATGAAGCTTTTTATAAATTGTTCAACTACATTATCAGTACAAATTCTTATTATAACTATCGTAATAGTGGTATTGAGAATTTAAGTGCTTCAATCTTAAAAGATTCTACATTTGAACAATTATATCTAACAGTATTATTAATTATCTTTATCCCAATCATTGTAATATCGATTCTATACTTCTATTTCAAGAAGAAGAAACAAGTGAAGAAAGTAAAGATAACAGATCGTCACAAATATACCGATATGTTAACATCTTTAAAGAACAGAAACTATTTAAATGCAAAATCTCCAGAATGGGAAGATTCACAAGTATTCCCACAAGCAATTGTTATTGTGGATTTAAATAGTGTTAAGTATGTTAACGATAACTATGGTCATGAAGAAGGAGACCAATTAATCATTAAGGCAGCAAGTATTTTAGTAAATACTCAACTAGAAAATAGTGAAATTATTCGTACCGATGGTAATGAATTCTTAATTTACTTAGTAGGGTATAGTGAAAAACAAATTAATACTTATACGAAGAAATTATCAAAAGAAATGAAATCATTACCACATGAATTTGGTGCTGCAGTAGGTTACAGTATGATTGAAGATGAGATTAAAACAATCGATGATGCAATCAACGAGGCAACCTTAGAAATGATTACCAATAAAGAAGAATATAAATAAAAGGTGAGAAAAATGGAAAGAGCAAGAGGTTTTTTTAGAAAAGTTATTGATATTATAAAAAAGCCTGAGATGCGTATTCTTCCAGGACAGCTTGCCTTTTTCTTATTTATGAGTTTAATTCCATTAGCCGCATTAATAGGAGCAATTGCTTCTACCTTATCGATTCCAGTAGAGTCATTAAAACAAACAATGAATGGAATGCCAAAAGAAGCCGTAGACTTTATTATTCAAATTATTAATAATAAAGGATTGAATTTTAATATTTCGGTATTCTTTATATCAGCATTCATCTTAGCATCGAATGGACCACATTCTATGATTATAACTTCGAATGAAATCTATAAGATCCAATCTAGAAATATTATTGCAAGACGTATCAAAGCGATTATGATGACATTCGTTATGGTAGGACTATTCTTTGTCTTATTCTTAATCCCAATCTTTGGAGATTATATCTTTGAAATGATTAAGAATAATATCTATGATGAGTCCTTGATCCAATTCTTATATTTGATTTATCAATTAATCAAATACCCAGTATTATTAATTATTCTACATTTTAATATTAAGTTACTATAT
>JAFUFG010000126.1 GCA_017470045.1 Bacilli bacterium
ATATTCTTTTTCTGCTCCATATACTAAAATATTTCCGCTTTCTCCTATTATTTTACCTAATTCTTTGGCAAATTTTTCGGCTTCTTCACTGTAGTTTAAATCAGCGGCTGATCCCATTATTCCTATTTGTAGTTTTTTCATAATTTAATCCTTTCTTTAGCACATTTTGTACTGTTTCACTTTCTTCTGTATTATTAATTTTTTCTGGTAAATCTCTTACTAATATTTCTCTACCAGTTAAAGACTCTATTCGTTCCCATAACGCAAGAGAACGAATGATACATCCCTTCGAGAAAAACTCTTCATATTCTTCTGGAATACTTGCTCTCTCCACTGGATTTCCATAGGGTTTAAAATATGGAGCCTTTACGATTTCTCCATCTTTTCGAATGGATATACCGGATTGAGCTATTCCAAAATAAAAATCTCTTTCACAAATTTGGTCGATGATATTGTCTCCTAGTAAATACCCACATTTTAATCCAAGAGGTAAATTTGAATTAAAATATTCGTATCCTTCGGTAGAAGATATCGCACTTCTTATTCCGAGTGTTTTTACTCCGTATTTCTCAAATAAAGCAATGATGCTTTTTAATACGTTTCCTGAGAATACGACGTCATCTGCTAGAACAATTTGTTTTTGTTCTATTTTGCTTGCTAATCTTTTAATTTGTTCTTCTACATTTTTTAAGTCATTTGGATTTTTTCTAGAGACTAAGTCACTAGAACCATCTAATCTCGTACAATCTAAGAATTTAATCTGCTCTCCTTCTGGTGATAAATAAATTCTATCCAACGATACGATGGGGTACCCTCCCATAAACATCTCTTATCGCATCAACCATCGCTTTTAACATCTCTTCTTCTTCTACGATAATGCTTTTTCCTTGAAAGATTCTTGAAGTATCTTTCTTAAAATCTTCTCTTAGTCTTTTGATAAAACTTGACTCTGGTAAGACTAACCCATTTTCTTCATAGCTATAATCTATAGCATTTTTTCCTTTTAAAATTCTTTCGATATCGTTACTAAATACGATACCATCTTCTAATTTCTTCATAACAATCTCCTTCTATTAATCAAAATATTTGGTGCTTGTTACAAAGAAAAAGCCTATACAGAATTACCTGTATAGACTTTATTTATTCTACCAGGCAACAAGCACCACAAATAGCACTTGCGCCTACAACGTTTTAATGTCGTATTAACAAGTGCAGATTAATATGATGATGTTGTCTAGTAATTAAATATCTCATATAATCTCCTCCAATGTCTGTATTATAACACAGATTTATTTATATTTCAAACATGTTTTCTGTCTCTACCTCAGGATACCAATCTGGATGATTGACACTATAATCACTAAATTGATATTGTCTTAATCCGTTGTAATGAACTTTGTGATTTTGAATGGTTCCAACAGAAACAGTGGAATCAAAATAATAATATTTTCCATTATACTCTACTATATTCCACATATGTTCTGCAGATGTTGATCCTTGTACAATATAGGATTTTATTCCTATGTTACTAAAAATCATTTGACTTGCTTTGGCAAATCCAGCACATACCGCGTTTCTTTTTACGAATACGTTGTATACGGATTGATTCTTTGCAGAATAGGTAAATAAATGGTCATAATCATTATTCTTTCCCATCCAATCATATACGTAAATAATCTTTTCTTTATCACTCATATTTTTTGTTTTTTCTTTGATGTCGGATATTACTTTTTCGGTTCTTAATATTCCAATTGCTTCTTTTGGCGGAAACAAAAATGCATATTGTAGATACAAAGTAAATTTCCCATTATCATACTTCCATCGATATCCGGAATAATTCATTAATTCTGGATGATCTACATATAAAGCTTGGTTAGCGTAATCAATAATATCTGCACAATCTTCATAATCATAACAACCAAATTTTTCCATATCGATGTTACTCCATAAAGAATATTTTTGGGCAGATTTTAATAAATGCATATACATTCTTTGCTCGTCTGTACCTAAATGTTTTTTATAGATTCTTCCATCACTTTTATATAATTCATTTACATAGTGTTCATCTTTCGTATTCTTATTTCGATCATAATCTACGATTCTTGTGAAGTTTATATAAACAAATAAACTAAATGCCAGTAATAATATAGTTACTATTTTATGATGTTTAAAAAAATACATTTACTCCCCTTCTTTCGTATAAGAATAAATCCCATGGATATAAGCAATATAAGGAAAGAAAATAAATGGAAGTACTAACGATAGGAACGAATAAAGGATGTTATCTTCAAAACAATCTACTACCATGAATGGTAGAAATATTACGATACTGGTAACGATAAATGCACGATCTGGTAAAAAGATTAATAATAAGGCAATTACCATTAAAAAGATTGGATTAATCTTTAGGGTACGAATTAAAAGATAGATATTCACGATAGGAACTAACCCTAGGAACGGATTGTATCCAGCTTTCTTTACAAAGCCTGGTATAGATATATATAACGATACTAAGTACATTGTGACGATCTTTGCAATCATGTTACCACCTACTATAATCATTTTATCATAGTTTAAATAGATTGGAAGATTTTATTTGCGTAGGAAAAATCAATTACTTGAAAAAAACTATCAATGTATTGTTCTTTGTTATTTTCATAGTTAATGTAATACGAATGCTCCCATAAATCCAATCCAATTAATGGTTGGATGTTATGGGAATACGGATTCTCTTGATTGGATAAATTTTGAATTACAAGTTCCTCGTCTTTGATTCCAAAGAATGTATAACCAGATCCTTTTAGAGATAGTGCTGCTTTCTTAAACTCTTCTTTCCATTTTTCATAAGAGCTATATGTTTCGTTTATCTTTTCTAATAAATCTGGTGCTGGTTTTATCTTTTTCGGAGACATACTTCGAAAATAGATATCATGATTGATTACTCCTCCTAGATTAAAGAGAATATCTTCTTGATTCGAAAACTCTTTGATATGTTTTGGTAATTGTTCTAAGGGATAACGATAATCATATTGATTCTCTTCTAATAATTCATTTAATCTTTTTAGATAATTTCTTTGGTGTCTATTCTTATGTAGTCCTAGAGTATGATTATCAATATATGGTTCTAATGAATCATATGGGTATGACAATTCCTTTAATAAATACATATATAACCTCCTATTCTATTTTATTTCTAGTTTATTTGAAAAGTCCTCTTTTTTGTTATACAATTAGACTATAGGAGGATTCTTATGAAGAAGAAAGCAAACTTACTATTGGTATTGTTTACTTGCTTAATCTTATCGATCATATTCCTACTTTATGGAGAATCTAATAAGACTTTATTAGATCAACAATATCAATATAAATTAAATTATTCTTATGCTGGTTCTTATTATGAGATTTATTCTTATAAGGACCATTATGTCGTTTCCAAGAATAAAATTATTCAATGTGTGAAAGCTCCTTGTGATCCTATCCTAGAAAAGACATA
>JAFUFG010000127.1 GCA_017470045.1 Bacilli bacterium
AAATTAAGAAATATAAAAGAAGTTTGAAGTATGAAAATCACAAACAAATAAGTTTTTATGAAAGGATTCTAATTCTGGAAAAAAAGAAGATTTTTCCTGGTCCACTTCAATCTTCATAAAATGATGTTTTACTACTAATCGACTTACTTCATTCTTATAAAGTTGATTATAATAATGAATCCCATTTTTATAAGAATAAGGAGCCTCTCGATGTAAATGAACATATAAATCACGATTAATCAAATCTTGATCAATGCAAGAAGTGACTTGATTTAATAAAGTATACCCATACTCCACTTCATCCATACTTAATCGATAAATACTCTTTAATATAGAGAATAATTTACTTTCTCTACCCTCATAAAGTTTTCGAAATTCTTCTTTAATTTGAAAAATAAAATAGACTCTCATTTAATCACCAATATAAAGGTAACAAATGATAGAGTCTATTCTTGTCGAACTATTTTAATAAGTTTTCAATTTTTTCTTCTAAAGTGTCTACATCAAATCCATATTTACGATAGACATCGTCTTTTGGTCCAGATGCCCCAAAAGTATCTAAAGCAATAATATATTTACTATTAAATACTAAACGGCTCCAGATGTAAGAAGTTCCTGCCTCAACAACAATCTTTCTTACTTCTACTGGGATAACACTTTCAATATAATCATCATCTTGTTCTAAGAAACGTTTTAAATTTGGCATGGAAACAACACGAATTTGAATTCCTTTACTTTGTAATCTTTTTGCTACCTCAATAGAAGTAGATACTTCTTCACCAGAAGAAATAATAATTCCATCTGGTTTCTTCATAGAATCATAGATTACATAGCCACCACGAGAAACTTCATTTACTTTTGCAGTTTCTAAAATTGGAGTACTATTACGAGCTAAAACAATGGCACTAGGCCCTTGATTATTTTCTAATACAGTCTTATAAGCACCAATCGTTTCATTCGCATCAGCTGGACGGAAAACATCCAAATTAGGAATACTTCTTAGATTTGATAATTGTTCAATTGGTTGATGAGTAGGACCGTCTTCCCCTACACTAATAGAATCGTGAGAGAAAAAATAAATCACTGGTAAATTCATCATACAAGCCATTCGAATAGATGGTTTCATATAATCAGAAAAAGCTAAGAAAGTAGAACCATAAGAACGGAATCCACATAAAGCAAGTCCATTCATGATAGCTCCCATTGCATGCTCACGAACACCAAAGAAGATATTTCCACCTTCTCGATTACTTGCACTAAAGTCACCAATCGAATCAACATAAGTTTTATTCGCACCAAATAAATCAGCACTTCCACCAAACATTACTTTATTCGTAGCTACAATCGAATTTAATATTTTATGAGAAGTAACACGAGTAGCTTCCTTTCCATCCTCAGATGGTTCATAGATTAAATTAGAAATAGAGATTGCTTTCTCATCCCCCATAAAATAATATAATAAAGATTTTTTATCTTCTTCTAAAACCTCACTCTTTTCTTCAAACTCCTCTGTAAGGGATGAGCAACGCTCTGAAATCATCTCTTGCATTTTATCAATACAATTTTGAGATACCGTAAATGGAATATCACGAATTCCAAGTTTTTCTTTAATAGAAGAAATATCTTCTTTACTTAATGGAGCACCATGTACTTTATTCGTACCTTGCAATACCGAATGCCTTCCAATAACAGTCTTAATCTCAATTAATGTAGGCTTATCAGTACTCTTCTTTGCTTCCTTAATCGCATTTGAAATACTTTCAATATTTTCCCCATCAGAAACTGTAATTACGTTCCATCCTTGAGAAACAAAACGCATACCAATATTTTCTTTAAAAGTCTTATTCGTTTCCCCATCTAAACAAATATCATTAGAGTCATATAAAACAATTAACTTATTTAGTTTTAAAGTACCGGCCAAAGAACAAGCTTCATATGAAACTCCTTCCATTAAATCCCCATCACCACATAAAACATAAGTATAATAATCGATTACTTTATTTTTCTCCGTATTTAATAAAGCCTCTTGTTTTGCTTCCGCTAAAGCCATACCAACTGCAGTCGCAATACCTTGACCTAAAGGTCCTGTAGACATATCTACTCCAGGAGTAACACCATATTCAGGATGTCCTGGAGTAATAGAATCAATTTGTCTAAAATTCTTTAAGTCCTCTAAAGATAAATCATATCCAGAAAAATATAAAGTAGAATATAATAATGCAGATCCATGCCCTGCGCTTAGAATAAAACGGTCACGATTAAAAAACTTTGGATTTTTAGGATCAATTCGTAAATGATGAGCAAATAACGTATAGATAATAGGAGCAGCACCCAATACAATACCAGGATGACCACTCTTTGCAGCATCAATCATATCAATTCCTAAACAACGAATTTGATCCACGATTTTTGTTTCACTAATTTCTGAATCAACTTTTACATTTAACATTTTTTCACTCCCTTACCAGTTATTATAGCATAACAACTATTTCAAACGAAATCTTAATTTCTTATACATTTCCATTAAAGCAATAACACTTAATGAAATAATAAACAAATAAACTAATTGAATCATAGGAATAGAAGTTGTTTGTAAGTACTTTGCAAATAATGGGACTTCCATCACAATAACCTCTAATAAAATAGATCCAAATACTCCTAAGAATACAATATCATTTCGTTTAATACTACTAGAAAATACAGAATTCTTCTCACTTCTACAATTAAAGACATGAGTATTTTGAATAAATACCATCAAAGCCATAACATATCCACGTGCAATACTAAGTTCTAATCCTAATACTTTAATTAAATAATAGAAGAAACCAAATACAAGGAAACCAATAAATAATCCAGAAACTAATATTTCAAATAATAATTCCTTATCAAATAAGCTTTCTTTTGGATCTCTAGGAGGTCTCTTCATAATATCATCTTCCCCTTTTTCAAAGGATAAAGAAATATCTTGAATACCATCCGTAACAACATTTAACCAAAGAAGTTGAATTGCAACTAATGGAGTCGGCATATCAAATAAAATAGCAAGTAAGAAGAATAAGATTTCAGCAAGACCACAAGAGATTAAGAAATAAGTAATCTTTCGAATATTACTATAAGCAATTCTACCTTCTTTTACACTATTAACAATAGAAGTAAAATTATCATCAATAACAATCATTTTAGCAGTTTCTTTTGCAACATCCGTACCACTTCCCATAGCAACACCAATATTAGCAGCACGTAATGCCGGAGCATCATTAACTCCATCACCAGTAACCGCAACAAATTCTCCTTGACGTTTTAGGGATTCTACTATTTCTAATTTTTGAATAGGAGTAACACGACTAAATACTACTCTTTCTTTTACAAACTGATCAAAAGCTTCTTCTCCCTTTTGAAAGTATTCATCTACTTCATCACCAGTAGTAACAGAATTATAATTATTACAAAGTTTTAATTCCTTCGCAATTGCAAAAGCAGTTAAAGGATGATCTCCAGTAACCATTAATACTATAATACCAGCAGTATTACATTCACGAATCGAACGAACTACTTCTTTACGAATTGGATCAATAAATCCAACCATACCCATATAAGTTAAATTCTTAATATCACTTTCTGTATAATGATCTTTTACAGGTACTTCACCTACCGCAATACCTATTACTCGATACCCTTCTCCACATAGCAATTCATTTTGATGATTAATTTTATTCTCATTATACTTACTTAAACCATCCATCTTAGAAGAGAATCCAAGAACTTTCTCAATAGAACCTTTTACTGTACAATAACGTTTACCATTACGTTCAAAGAAAACAGCAGAATATTTATTAGAAGATTCATATGGAATAGAATTCAAAATAGATAGTTTCTTAGAATCTACATTCAACTTCTTTCCAAGTACTAAGAATGCAATATCAATAGAATCACCAACATATTCTCCATCAATATAATTTGCCTCATTATTAATTGCTCCTAATAAAGCTACTTCTTTTGCTTGATCAATTTTTTCTCCTACAACACTACCATTTGTATCATACCCAACGCCAGTAATATCATACTCTAATTCATTTGGTAATAAGATTTTTTTAGCTGTCTGCTCATTAACCGTTAAAGTACCAGTCTTATCACTCGCAATAACTGTACAACTTCCAAGGGACTCAATAGAATATAGTTTTTTCGCAATAACATTCTTCTTAGCCATCTTGTTACTAGCAATCGTTAAAGCCATTGTAAGAGCTAAAGGTAAACCTTCTGGCATAGCAGAAACACTTAACGCAATAACTGATAAAAAGATTTCTTGATAAGGAACTCCCTTAGAGATTAATAACACCGTAATAATAGCCGCAACAATAACTACTAAAATACAGATTTGTTTAGAAAATTTCTCTACACGGATCGTAAGAGGTGATTTTTCTTCTTTTGTTTGATTAATTCGATCTGCAATTCGACCAATTTCAGTAGATAAACCAGTACCTACAACAATACCACTGCATCTTCCGGTAGCAATAGAAGTAGAAGCAAATAACATATTCTTTTGATCATGAATAGAAACAGACTTCGATATCATTCTACTATTCTTCGTAACAGTCATACTTTCACCTGTAAGAGTAGACTCATCAACAGTTAAATTCTGACAATGAACAATACGAATATCAGCAGGTACTTTATCGCCAGACTCTAGCAAAACTAAGTCTCCTGGAACTAAATTAACAGAATCAATAATTAATTCTTTTCCGTCACGTAATACCTTAGTATAAACCTTTACTAAGTTTGATAATGCTTCCGCAGTAGAATTTGCTTTACTCTCTTCTACTACGCCTATAATTAAGTCAACTATTACAATAAAAGCAATCGCAATAGCATCTGTATATTCTCCTACAAAAATAGATACAATAATCGCAACGATTAGTAATAAAGTAATTGGTTGAATAATTTCTTCTAAAAGCATTTGAAAAATAGATGTTTTCTTTTTCTTAGGAAGGGAATTAGGTCCATACTCCTCTAAGCGTTTTTCTACATCCTTCATTTTTAAACCAGAAACACCAGTTTTAAACTTTTTATATACATCACCAAGTTTTAATTGATAATACTCTTTCATATAACTCATCACCTACTATAGAAAAGTATACCAAAAAAAAAGCAATAAAAAAACTAGCAAATGCTAGTTAATGATTTATTTTGCAGCAGCAGTTAATGTAATACTAACAATATAATCAGCACTACCATTATTACCATAAGTAATAGTAAATGTTCCACTACCAGCAGCCGCTCCTAATTGAGTATCCGTATAAGTCCCCTCAATAACATTTACTCCATTTTCTTCATCGGCAGTAACAGAAGCAGCAGTTAAAGTACGTTCAAGACCAACAGCAGTCATAGAAGTCCATCCAACATTTCCTTCTCCTAATACAGCATCAACATTGGCTTTATCAGTATAAGCAGTACTTAAATCACTCTCTAATTGATCAGTAGATCCAAATACTTCTTCATAAGCAGCTGCATAAACATCACTAGTAACATAAGTAATATTATTAGAAACAGCAGACTTACCTTGATTCTCTAATACTACATTTACAAGAGCCAATCTCTTAGCAGGAATAGATAAAACGTCTGTATCGTGCTCAGTAGCGCCAACTGCTCCTGCAAGATATACAGCTAAATCTTTATTAAGTTGTTCACTCACTGCATTCATATCAGTTGGAACAGAAGCAGTAGAATCTTCAGAAACCTCTTCAGTAGATTCTGACGATGTTTTATTTCCAAACATTTGATTATAAGCATTAATAGCAGTACCAACAAAAATGAAGGCTAAACCAACAAATAATAATGTCGTACCAATTGGACTATCCTTAAATGAAATCTTCATATATATCCCTCCATATGATTACCTTATATTTTTATCATAGCATAAAAAATTTTTTTTTGATAGAATATTTTTAGAGGATGATAAAAATATGACAACACACACAATGATAGTAATAAAAGAAAAAAACAAATATTTACAATATTTTGATGAAAGATGGAATTGTCTTCTATTTCCTAATACAAAAGTTATAACAAATACAGAAGAAGAAATAATAAGTCAATTAAAGGAAAAATACAATCTAGAAATAGATGAATTAAAACTAGTGATGGAAAAAACACACTCGAAATACTCTGAATCACATAAAGAAATGCGAGAATATCATCATTTATTCTATACAGCAATCAGAAAGAATAAAAATGAAAATCAACAATTCTACTCTATGGAAGAGTTAGAAAAAAATGAAAGAGTCATGCAGTTAAATAAAGATATTCTAGAATTTATAAAAGAAATAGAAAAAACCAATTCCTAAGAATTGGCTTTTTTTTATCTTATTTTGTACCAAAAATACGATCCCCAGCATCTCCAAGCCCAGGAACAATATATTTGTTTTCATTTAAGTGGTCATCAATATGAGCACAATAGATTTTTACATCAGGATGAGCCTTCGTAACCACTTCTAATCCTTCTGGAGCAGCGATAATACATAAGAATTTAATCTTCTTAACACCCTTACTCTT
>JAFUFG010000128.1 GCA_017470045.1 Bacilli bacterium
ATGTGTGATATAATTTAGAGCGACGTTTAAAAGAGGTGTGAGTATGGAAAAAAGAAATGTAGCAATTATTGCACACGTTGACCATGGTAAAACAACATTAGTTGATGGGATTTTAAAACATTCTGGAATGTTTCGTGATAACGAAGATGTAAGTAATGTATCAATGGATTCTAACGCTCTTGAAAGAGAACGTGGAATTACAATCTTAGCAAAAACAACTGCCTTAGATTATAAAGGTGTAAGAATTAATATTATGGATACACCAGGACATGCAGACTTCGGTGGAGAAGTAGAACGTATCATGAATATGGTAGATGGTGTTATTCTAGTTGTAGATGCATATGAAGGTGCTATGCCACAAACAAGATTCGTTTTAAAGAAAGCTTTTGAAGCAAAAGTAAAACCAATCGTTGTCATTAACAAAGTAGATAAACCAAGTGCTAGATGTAAACAAGTAGTAGATGAAGTATTAGACTTATTTATTGAATTAGGTGCAGACGATGAACAATTAGATTTCAAAGTAATTTATGCATCAGCAATTAATGGTACTTGTTCGTTAAGTGATGATTTATCAACACAAACAGAAGGATTTAGTGAAATCTTAGATACAATCCTAGAAGAGATTCCAGCACCAACAGGTAATGCAAATGAACCATTACAATTTCAACCAGCATTATTAGACTATAACGAATTTGTTGGAAGAATTGGAATTGGTCGTGTACATAATGGAAAAATTAAAACAGGTGAAGTTGTCACTTGTTGTAGATTAGATGGGTCAACAAAACAATTTAGAATCCAAAAATTATTTGGTTATTATGGATATAATCGTATTGAAATTGAAGAAGCAGAAGCTGGAGATGTTGTTGCTATCGCAGGACTTGCTGATATCTCAGTAGGGGAAACAGTATGTAACAATGATCAAATCTTACCACTTCCACAATTACATATCGATGAGCCAACATTACAAATGACATTTGGAACAAACTCATCTCCATTTGTTGGAAAAGATGGAAAAATTGTAACAGCAAGAAAAATTGAAGAAAGATTAAACAAAGAAACACAAAAAGACGTAAGTTTAAGAGTAGAACCAGCAACCAATGAATCTTTCTTAGTAAGTGGTCGTGGAGAATTACATTTAGGTATCTTAATTGAAAATATGAGACGTGAAGGATTTGAACTTGAAGTATCAAAACCAACTGTTATTATTAAGGAAATCGATGGTCAAAAATATGAACCATACGAAGAATTACAAATTGAAGTACCAGAAGAATCTATGGGAAATGTAATTGAACAATTAGGTATTCGTGGTGGAAAAATGGAAAGTATGGCAAACTTTGAAAATCAAGTAAGACTTCTTTATACCATTCCATCTCGTGGATTAATTGGTTTCTCAACAGATTTCATGACATTAACAAAAGGTTATGGTATTATGTCTCATTCATTCAAAGAGTATTTACCATATGAATCAGTAGATATTGGAGAAAGAAAATTAGGCGTATTAGTTTCTATGGAAAATGGTGCATCAACAGCATATTCTATTGGAAACTTAGAAGATCGTGGAATTATGTTCATTGAACCAGGTACTGAAGTCTATGAAGGAATGATTGTTGGAGAATGTAACAGAGATAACGATTTAGCAGTAAACGTAGTTAAGGGAAAACAATTGACAAATACTCGTGCTGCAGGATCTGATCATACAGTAGTATTAAAAAGACCTCGTCCTATCTCTCTAGAATACGCACTAGATTATATCAATTCTGACGAATTAGTAGAGGTTACACCAAACAACATTAGACTAAGAAAACGTATTTTAAATACAGAAGAACGTAAAAAATATGACGCAAGAGTAAAAAATAACTAGAAATAGTTATTTTTTCTTTTACATTTTGCCACAATTTGTTATAATGAAAATGTAGAATAGAGGTGGCAATATGAATAATGATAAACAACAAGTTAAAGTAGACGCAGAAGAATTAGCTCGCACTCAAGTTCTAAACCTAGAAGAACTTAGACAAGTCGCAAAGTATGAAAAGAAAGTTAGCAAAAAACCTGCTATTATTTGTGCAATACTAGGAGCATTTATGATTATGATCGGTGCTGGTAGTCAAGGTTTTATTATGCTATCACAAAAAAATGTTACTCCAACTAGACAAAGTAACATTTCACAAAGAAATACGAAAGTAGAAAAGAAAGAACCAGAGAAAGTTATTCAAGCCTTAACATGTTCTATGTCAAATCCAAATAATGCAAACGGGACAAATACAGAATCTCATTTTACGTTTTCATTTGAAGATGACCAATTAAAATCAGAAACAAAGATTTTCATTGTAGATATGATTGCAGGAAATGCGTTAGGACAATCATCAATGCAAAATCTACAAACAGCATATAAAGCTTATGAAGCAACAAATGGTACAGTAGAAGGATTTAATGTATTAACTGCACCAAGAGAAAGTTACGGATTCTCAGTAACAACGCAAATTGATCTAGCTAAGTTAGATATGTCAAAAATATCAACTAATATTCAAGCAAATCCACAATTGAAAGTTGATTTCCCACTAAATACAACATTAGAAACTGTAAGAGGTGGAGCAGAGTCATCTGGATACACTTGTGAATTATCCCAAAATTAAAAAAAGACAAAATAAAAGCTGCATTTCATTATGCAGCTTTTTTACTCTTATTAAGTGTTCTTTTTTCTTTAGTTGATAATCTAACTGTAGTACCATCCTCAAGTTTATATGCTTGTAAATTTAATTTTTGTCTTGATTTAGTTGCATTTAAAGCATGAGATCTTTTATTTTTAACATTACCAACTCTATTTGATACATTAACTGCCATTAAAATTCCCTCCTTCGGTTCTTCGTTCTGCTTAATAACTTTATCATAAAAGAACGATAAAGTCAAATTTTTTCCTTTAATTTCAATAAAAAATGAAAAAAGAGAAAATCAAACATCTATTCTAATATTAAAATATTTATGATAGAATAGAAATGAAATGGAGGTATGTTATGTTTATTCCACTATACAATAAGACCAATTATACGTTACTATCATCACTTTTAAAAATAGACATGCTTATCTCTTATGCTAAGAATAATAACCTAGAAGGTATAGCTATTGCAGACTCCAACATGTACGGTACGATGGAGTTCATTAAAAAATGTGAGAAAGATAATATCAAACCAGTTATAGGATTAGAATTATTATTAGAAGATTTTAAATTTGTCCTATACGCAAAAGACTATGATGGTTATAAAACGTTATTAAAACTATCCACAATACAAAACGAAAAAAGAATAACGATTGATAATCTAAAAGAATACCACAACCAAGTGATAGCAGTATTACCATATCAAGCAATGTCTAAATATGAAGAATTAAAAAATATATATGAAGACATTTATTTAGGTTATACCAATAAACAAGAAGAAAGAGAAGTTCAATTATTAACAAACAATATTGTCTTCTTTCAAGAAA
>JAFUFG010000129.1 GCA_017470045.1 Bacilli bacterium
AATAGGTTGCTGTGGAGTCATAAAGCCGATTCTCTCGTCCACTCTTGATAACATATATACCAGTATTATAAAAACAAAAAAAGATAAAGTCAATTACTTTATCTTTTGTAATATCTGAGTAATTTCCTCAGTACTACGATTATCATAATTTAAATTATGAATCGAAATATTTTTATCTGTATCTACCATAATTGCATAATCCGTACCTAAATATACGTCATTATAATTCGTAACATCATAACACTTATGATCCGTATCATCAGTACGACTCATAATACTATTCAACGTAAGATTCATCTTTTGAATTTCTTCATCCGTATATTGTTTCGAATGATGATAAGATTCGCATCGATTAATTCGTTTATCATAATACAAATAATTACTTTGATATAATTTTAAACTTCCCTTTTTCAAAATTCGTTGTGTCTTCTTCGCATCACTATATATAGGAGCTTCTATTGGTTGAGGAAGAGTATCCATAACAGTAGCTTTAGAATCATTCGTAACTTCATTGGTATAAAAGTCATAATCTTCTAATCGTTCAATCTTATCATCATGTGGATTAACTCCAATTGTTACAACATCAATTGCTTCCCCATTTTCACAGTCTTTAGAAATTCCAACAATCTTTCTCGCAGCACTTTCATAACAAGATAAGAAATTATATTTTTCTAATCCTTTTGCAGTTTCAATATTATCGAAGCACAAAAGATTTCCATTTCTCCACATCCAACTATGAGCAATCAATCTATCCTCTTTTGTAACAATAAAGATACGCCCATTTTTGGATGAAACACCTTGTTTTAAACTATCTTTCGATAAACCATTCGGAGTAAAACAACAATTGGTTTTAGCTCCAACTGATAATTGTTTTACATCATCATATGGTAACACTTCATAATGGTAATCTCCAGCTTTTCCAGAAACAGTCGGTATCGTAGAAGAATTACGACGAAGCATCTCATCATATAATTGTTTCGTTTGCTCTACAGTTTTCGAATCACTTCCAATATAACGTAGCTCTTGTCTAATTCCTTCATACCTTGGTGGAAGAATAATTTTTTGTTCTTCTAATAATCGAATACATTCTCTTAATGATAAAACATTTTTATTATAATAATCCAATCCATCCCACTCATTAAATAAACGAGGGAAATATTGATAAAAACTACTATCCTTATTCTCTAATAAAGAATCAATCACATTAGCATCACTAAATAACAAGTTGTTTAACTTTTGATTCACAATAGGTTCGTGATTCAAATCAATTGGAATATTAGAAACATTAATTTTATCAATTAAATGTTCTAAATCATTTTTGTCCTTACATTTTTCTAAAAAGATATTCGCATTCTTAAATCCGAATAATAAATACGCCTTAATAATCATATCATTCTTATGATCACGGAAAAGCATCTCTTCATCTGCATCAAAATTAGGCTCTCCATAACTACCATATCGATACAATAATTCTCTAACCCTTTTCATATTAATAGACTGAAGTTGACTAGAGGAAAAATCATGTGCATCAATATTTAAAAATCGTAGTCGATTAAAGAAAATTAATTGATTATAATTACCAATCATTTTTAAATCACGAAATGTGAGTTTCTGATTAAGAAGTAATCGGAATAAAATATCATATTCCGTATCATCATCCGTATCTTTCTTCAAAATCATAGTAGGAATCTTTTTCATAAAGAATTCATAAGTACTAGAAAAATCCAAATTAGGATTTCCTTTTAATTCGAATAAATTTTTAAAAAATGCATTCGAATAAATTTCATCCGTATCTCTTAATTCGATCAATGATCCATCTAATTTAAAATTACTCTTTGCAATTTCAGAATAATAATCTAATATTCGTTTTAGTCTTCCTTGATCTACGATAGGTATCTCAAAAGTATCTAAAGGATACACATCTTCATAATGAATATCCTTCTTTTTATTAGAAACATAATTACGGAATCGGTCACTTCTTAACCCTAAGAATAATGTGTTTTCGGTATTTAATTTTTCCATCTCATAATCATTTAAATAAATACTTTCCAACACTTCATCCGATACCAAAGAATAAATATCACGAAAATGAAATTTATTTAAAGCATCTCTTTGCATATGAACAAAATAAGAAAATTTATCATAACCGATATCTAATAAATAAAAACCAATAAAGTTTGGATTTTCACTTTGTAAATAAGAATCAAAAACATTCTTATTTTTAATATAAAATTTTTTAAAGTTTTTCTTACCCTCAATAATACGAAAGAAATCACGTAAAATATCTTCTGGAAAAGAAGAAATATAATCCGAATAAATATTTAATAAATGCGTAAATCGATTTTCAATTTTCGGATTCGTTTCAACTTTCATTTTATTTGTATAACAGTCTCCACGACCTTTTTCTCCGATATTTTCAAAATAATGACAAAAAGCCATTGGATCTTTTCCTAAGAAAAGATTTGGATGACCAATTAAAATTTTAAAAATAGAATCCGAATCTAATACATTCGCAACATCAAAAAAACATTTCGTGATAATCGGTTCAAATAATTCGTATTTTTCAATCGATAAACGAACAAAATCTTTATATTGAAAACCTTCAAAAAGATTATTTCCAAGTTTTTGATATCCTAATATAGCTTGTTCATTCTGAGAAACATAATCCGCATTCTTCAAAAGAAATTCGAGTCTTTCTTCTACTGACATTCGATAGACAATCTCATGTACACTAGCAGGTGAAAGTTCATGAAAATCACACTTTTCTTCGAAATAACGGATAACTTCTTCCCCATTATAACCACTACAATCGGTGATTTCGAGAGACCTAGAAAAAGCATGCTCAACTTGATATTTTAAATATTTTGTAATATGAGGCATTGCTTATTCACCTCCCCTTTTATTTCTTTAATTTCATAAAATTATCATTATTAGTGACACACTTTTGAATATCAACTTTTCCAATCGTATCACGACCATCATTTAAAGCATACGCATTAGCACGTTCTACAACATCCACCATCAATCCAAAATTACTAATAATTGATTCTTCACTCTTACGACTTTCTAAATAGTAAAGTAAACTACTTCTTGCTTCTTCATCCATTTTCTGACTCTTACAGAAATGTTTCATTAACTTTGTTAAATCAGACTTATTAAAATCTTCAATCTTCGTAGGATAAAAATATCCATTTAAATCACTCTTTTGAATCATCTTCTCATAAGTATGATAATTCGTAGTACCAACTACTTTTAATCCGTCTCTTAAATAATTACGTAAAATTTCTTTTGTTAAAGAAGAAAAATCCACGAATTTATCAATATCTTCTAATACAACAATACTTTTGTTATTCATACAGTAATCAAAAGAATCAGTTAAATTTTGTTGAATTTCTATTAATGAATTGCATTCGCTAATAATATCGAAATAAGATATTTGAAAGAATGGATCATCCAATTTAGAATCTAACATTTGAATAATACTACTCTTTCCACTTCTTTCATATCCAACTAATAAAACACTTTTACTTGATTTTAAAGTAACCATCATTTCACTTACTTTATCATCAACTGGAACAACTAATTCTGGAGAAATCTTTTCCATATAAGAACCAATTACATAATCATCTACACCATCTTCTAAATTAGTTTCATCAGAATCGGAATTAGAAATAGCAGCAACTAGATCTTGTTTATCCTGTTTCGTAAAACGTTCTGTACCCAATTCTTCATTTTGAGAATCCATTGACTCTATGAATGTTTCCTTTGCATTATTCTTTTCTTTAGGATTTAATCCTGCTTTAACAAAGATAGCAGCAATATCAGTAACAGAACCATTATATTCATCACTAAGAATAGCACTATGAACAACCGTATCACCATCTAAATCTTTATGATTAGGATCTAATCCATTTAATAAAGCATAACGAGAAATAGCAGTGATAGTCTTTTCTGAAATTCCTTGATATAAAGCAGTTTGAATAAAGTTATAATCATAAAAAGCTTTTTGATTAACATCAACACCTACATCAATTAAAGTCTTAACAGCTTCCTCTATTTTATTCCTATTATCAGCTTGTACAACAGTATGAAGTAAATTTCCATCATCTTCATCATTCTTGATTGTTAAGTCTGGAAAATAAGCTTTAGCAATAGAACAGTTCTTTAAATGATCATTTGTTAAATCGTCTAAAAAAGCAGAAACACGAGACATTAAATCATCATTATAATCCTCATAACTAGATACTCCTGTAAACATATAATCATCCTCCATTGGATCATCAAAACCCATATAATATACCCCCAAAATACGGCTCATATTATACCATAAGACATAAAAAAAGACAAGCAATGCTTGTCTATATTATTCATTTCCTTTTAGACTTGTAACCATATCAATTTTTTTAATTTTACGAGCTAAGAAAAGCGATACAAAATAAGAGATTAAATAAGTACCAACGGCACTAATTAGATAAGTAATGAATTTAATATGTGCACCAAAATCATAAGTATCCGCAATTGCATTTTTAAATAAGAAATCTACTAAATAGAAACCTGCTGGTAATCCAATAATAATAGATACAATTGCAATACAATTTTGTTGTTTAATAAATACTTTCTTAATCTTCTTATCATCGAAACCTAATACTTTTAAAGTTGCAAATTGATATTGCTTTTCAGTATAAGATAAAATTCCTAGATTATAGATAATAACCATGCCTAAGATAGCAGCAATCACAATGATTAACCAAATCATTGTCTTCATAGTATCTAACATACTATCCATACTACTCTTTAATCCATTTATATCTTGAATTAATTCT
>JAFUFG010000130.1 GCA_017470045.1 Bacilli bacterium
ACCAAGAGAAGAGTGAATCAGATATTCTTCCTTATATCTATCGAATAAGAGATGGAAAAACAATATCTGATGAAATCAGTTACGATATTGAGAATCATAATTTAAATATTCCGAATATCATGGAATTAAGTAATAATCAAGGATTAGTAAATACGAAAATTATTTTAGATAAATGTAATATAGAGTTTCCTCCAAGTAAACTATTATTACCAATCTATGAATGCGAAGATGCTCCATCTTACTTATTTGAATTATGCAAAGTAGGACTTAACAAAAGATTAAATGGAAATGTTACAAAAGAGTATCAAGAACGTCTTACACATGAATTAAATGTCATAACAGAAATGGGATTTCCAAACTATTTTTTAGTAGTATATGACTTTATTAAATTTGCTAAGAAAAATGGAATCCTAGTAGGACCAGGTAGAGGTTCTGGAGCAGGTTCTTTAGTAGCATACTCTTTAGGAATTACCGATATCGATCCACTAGAGTATGATCTATTATTTGAAAGATTCTTAAATCCAGAACGTAAAACTATGCCAGATATCGATACAGACTTCCCAGATAATAGAAGAGATGAAGTAATTGAATATGTAAGAAAAAAATACGGAGAAAAAAGAGTCTGTGGAATTGTAACATTTGGTACATTAAGTGCCAAACAAGTACTACGTGATGTAGGAAGAGTATTAAATATTCCACAATATAAAATAGATAGTATTTGTAAACTAATCCCAGGATTTACCAAGGATAAGTTAAAAGACTTTTACAACAATAATCAAACATTTAAAGTTAGAATTGACTCAGATATGTCTCTTACAAATATGTATCAAATTGCCTTAAAAATAGAGGGCTTCCCAAGACACACCTCATCCCATGCAGCAGGTATCGTTATGAGTCAAGTAGACTTAGACGAAGTGATTCCTTTAACAACAGGTGATGGTATGTACCTAAGTAGTTATACAATGGAATACCTAGAAGATTTAGGATTACTAAAAATGGACTTCTTAGGACTAAAAAATTTAACCATTATTGATAATATTCTAAAAGATATTGAGAATACAACAGGAGAACATATTGAGTTCTCAAAGATACCATTAGATGATAAAGAAACATTAAAAATATTTGAAACAGCTAACACCAGTGGAATCTTCCAATTCGAGTCTACTGGAATGCGTAACTTTTTAAGAAGATTAAAACCAAATACCTTTGAAGATATCTTTTCAGCAATCGCTTTATTCCGACCAGGCGCTGCAGTAAATATAGATTCTTATATAAGAAGAAGACATGGAGAAGAAAAAGTAACTTATCTTGATCCATCATTAGAGAGTATTACAAAGAATACATATGGAATCTTAATCTACCAAGAGCAGATCATGCAAGTAGCAAATAAATTTGCTGGTTATACCCTAGGAGAAGCCGATATTCTACGTAGGGCAATGTCGAAAAAGAAAGTAGATTTATTAAAAGCAGAAGAAGAGAAATTTATAGAGAAAAGTAAAGCATTAGGACATTTGGAAGAACAAGCAAAGAAAATATTTGACTTAGTCCTAAACTTTGCAGGATATGGATTTAATCGATCTCACTCTGTAGCATATTCTCTTATTGCCTATAAAATGGCTTACTTAAAATGTCATTACAAAGATATATTCTTTGCTGCTATTATGACAAATATTATTGGTAGTGAATCAAAGACCCATGAATATATAATGGAAGCAAAAGCCAATGGTATTGAAGTAGAAAAGCCTACTATTAACAATAGTGAATCTAGATACGTTGTAAAGGATGGAAAAATAATCTACCCAGTATCAAATATAAAATCTATCGGAACCGTAGTATCCGAACAAATAAAAAATGCCAAAAAAGATGGTCCATTTAAGGATATCTATGACTGTTTTAGTAGATTATATTTAAATGGTTTAGGAAAGAAAAATTTAGAAACATTAATCAACGCTGATATCTTTAAAGAGTTTGGATACAATAGAGCTACGTTAATTTATAATCTAGATAGTTTATTTAACTATGCAGAATTAACCAAGGATATAGATCCATCTCTAGTGATGAAGCCTGATATTGAATACCAAAAAGATTATTCTAACGAAATATTATTAGAAAAAGAGAAGGAAGTATTTGGATTCTACTTATCTTCTCATCCAACGAATATGTATAAAAAGGATAATCCATACTGTATTCCACTAAATACTGTGGAAAACAATTTAAACAAAAAAGTAGATACTCTAATTCTTGTGGATAAAATAAAAATAATTAATACCAAAAAAGGGGATAAAATGTGTTTCTTAACAGGTAGTGATGAAACAACTACAATGGAGTATACCTTGTTCCCAAAAACGTATAATAATTATTCAGATATCAAAGTGGGTGATTTATTAAAAGTAAGAGGTAACGTAGAAAGAAGAATTGATCAGGTACAAATTATTGTAGAAAAAATAAAAGATTTAAAGGGAGAAGAAAACAATGGATAAAAGTACAAGAAAGATATATATCATTGCAATAATATTTCTGGCATTAGATCAATTAACCAAGATTTTTGTAAGAACTACACTTGATCTTGCAAAAGAAATATCAATTATCCCAAATTTCTTCTCTTTTTATTATGTAGAAAATACTGGAGCAGCATTCAGTAGTTTTACTGGACAAACAATCTTTTTAATTTTAGTATCAATATTTTGTTTAGGATTAATTATACATTTAATACAAAAAGAGAAAAACAAGACAAAATTAATTAACATTTCCTTAGGAATTCTTCTAGGAGGAATGATTGGTAATCTAATAGACCGAATCATATTCCAAAAAGTAACAGACTTTTTATCCTTTAATATATTCGGTTATAGATTCCCAGTATTTAATGTTGCAGACATAGGAATTACCTGTGGAGTAGCATTATACTTAATCATTAGTATCATAAATGATTTAAAAGAAACAAAAAAATAGTGAAAAACAAAGAAAAATATGTTATAATATGGAAACTGAGGTGAAACGATATGTATATGAACGTATCAAATAGAATTACAAATATTTTAAATTATTATAAGGAAAACGAAGGTTGTGACCCTAATGTATATGAATATATTACATTATGTAATGATGTTGCAGATTATCTAATTCATGAAGCTCCAGACTATGGAATTTACGCAAGAGAATCAATTTCTTCTGATTCAGATAGAGTATCTATTTCATTAGAAGAAGCAAGAAATAAATATCCTATTCCAGCAGCTGTTCATGATAAATTCTTAATATTAGCAAAAGAGTTTAAGAAGAAATTATTAGGAAATGATTTAGGTATTACAGAAGATTCTGACTTATATCGCTTATGTCAAGAATCTACAGATTCTGCAAATACTTATGCATTAAGAGAAGATGTAGAATTACGTGCTAAAGTAGGTGGAGTAGCTTTATACATGGCTCAAGAAAAACGTAATGTTCTTAAAGGAGAAAGAGAATCTTTCACATATGATAATTACGAAGAAATGAATTATATTAATCAAATGCAAAAAATGTATCCTGTACCTGAATTCCAAAAGAGTCATACAGCAAGAGAAGTATTAATCGATCAAATTAATTCGGAATTCAATGTTCCATTTACAAAAGAATCAACAAGTAATAAATCAAGATAAAAAGAATAAATCAAAAGGAGGTTATCCTATGATAAAAGTAGAAGAAAATGATAACAAAAGATTAGATGTGTATTTATCAGAAAAATTAGATATTTCAAGAAGTAAAGCACAAAAACTAATTAAAGAAGAACAAGTACTTG
>JAFUFG010000131.1 GCA_017470045.1 Bacilli bacterium
CTACACTTAGATGTAACATTATCTCGTGCTAAATTTGAAGATTTAATTAGTGACTTAGTTGAGTCTACATTAGATCCAGTTAAGAAAGCATTAAAAGATGCTAAGATGACTAAGAATGATATTGATAAAGTTGTATTCGTTGGTGGTTCTACTCGTATCCCAATGGTATATGATTTAATTACAAAAGAATTAGGAAAAGAACCAAGCCGTGAAGTTAACCCTGATGAAGTAGTTGCTATGGGTGCTGCTATTCAAGGTGGTGTATTAACTGGAGACGTTAATGATATCGTATTACTTGATGTTACACCATTATCACTTGGACTTGAAACATTAGGTGGAGTTATGACTACATTAATTCCTCGTAATACAACAATTCCTGCATCTCGTACAGAAGTATTCTCAACTGTTGCTGATAATCAACCAGCTGTTGATATTCATATCTTACAAGGTGAAAGACCTATGGCTGCAGATAATAAGACACTTGGAAACTTCCAATTAGCTAATATTCCACCTGCACCAAGAGGCGTTCCTAAGATTGAAGTTACATTCGATATTGATGCAAATGGTATCGTTAATGTTAAAGCAAAAGATTTAGGAACGAATAAGGAACAATCTATTACAATTACATCTAGTACAAATTTAACAGATGATGAAATTGAAAAGATGAGAAAAGAAGCTGAAGAAAATAAAGAAGCTGATGAAAAACGTAAAGAAGAAGCTGAAGCTAAAAACGAAGCTGAACAATTAATGTTCCAAACTAAGAAAGCTATTAAAGACTTAGGAGATAAAGTAGATTCTAAAGATAAAGAAGAAGCTGAAGATATCATGAAAGATCTTGAAAAAGCATTAGAGAAAAATGATATCGATGATATTAAGAAATATAAAGAAAAACTTCAAGAAAAAGCTATGGCATTATCTGCTAAAGTTTATGAAGAAGCTGCAAAGTCTGCTCAAAGTGAATCAACAGATGAGGATACTGATAGCAAATCATCTAAAAAAGATGATGATGTTAAAGAAGCAGATGTTGAAGAAGATTAAGAATGTAAGTAGTCCAAAAGGACTACTTCATTTCCGTATAAAAGAGGTGATGTGCTATGGCAACAAAGCGTGATTATTATGAAGTCTTAGGTGTTGATAAGAATGCCTCTGATCAAGAAATTAAAAGTGCTTTCCGTAAAAAGGCAAAGGAATTCCATCCAGACTTAAATAAAGATAATCCAGATGCTGCAGAAAAGTTTAAAGAAGCACAAGAAGCTTACTCTGTATTATCCGATGAGAATAAGCGTAAGATGTATGATCAATATGGTCATGCTGGGGTAGGCGCTGGAGGAGCCGGTGGTGCTGGTGGCTATGGTGGCTACGGTGGTGGCTTCGATGCAAGTGATTTTGACTTTGGTGATATCTTTGATTCTATCTTTGGAGGAGGATTCGGTGGTGGATTTTCTAACTTTGGTGGAGGAAGTAGTTCTCGTAGTCGAAGTGTTCGTGGAAATGATGTCTTGATGCGTATGGATATAACCTTTGATGAAGCTATTTATGGATGTGAGAAGAAGTTTAATATTGATGTTGTTGAGGAGTGTGACAACTGTCGTGGTGAAGGTGGATTTGATAGTGAGACTTGTTCCAATTGTCATGGATCTGGAACCGTTACAACTCAGCAAAATACCATTTTAGGTTCTTTTATGTCAAAGACTACTTGTCCGGAATGTAATGGAAAAGGAAAGACCTTTAAGAAAAAATGTAGTGAATGTAATGGAAAAGGTCGTGTTAAGAAGAATAAACGTCTAACGATCAATATTCCTGCGGGTATTAATACAGGGGATAGACAACGTGTTAGCGGTAAAGGTGGTCCTGGACAAAACGGTGGAGAAAATGGAGATTTATTCATTGAATTTGTTGTAGGAGAACACAAATATTTTATTCGTGATAATGATGATATTTACTTAGAGATTCCTATTAATATGATGGATGCTATTATGGGATGCAAGAAAGAAATTCCTACTTTGTATGGTAATGTTAAAGTAAATATTCCTGCTGGTACCAATAGTGGAGATAAACAAAAGATTCCTAAAAAGGGTGTTGATAATCGATATACTCGTCGTAAAGGTGATATGTTTATTATCTTTAAAGTTTATACTCCAAAGAAATTAAGTAGAGATCAAAAGAAATTATTTGAAAAATTAGCTGAAACAGATATGGATACAACAGAAATTACTACATTTGATAAATTTGTAAAGGATAATAAAGAGAAGTAAAAACTTCTCTTTTCTTTTTTCTTTTGATAATGTATAATGATAATAGAGGTGAGGGATATGGCAAACAAAGCGAAGAAAAACAGTTTAATTCAAGAACAAAACAAAAGTCTATTTATCATTTGTGGTGTGATTATAGCAATCATTGCATTAGTAGGATGCTTAACACTTATTTCTGGTTCAAAAAATGACAAGGAAGTTAAAGATACCAATGATGGTATTGTAGATGATATTGGTGCTTTCAAAAAGACTACTAGTTCTAAGAAATAATACGCTTTTGCGTATTTTTTTTTGCGTTTTTTTCTTGCTTTTTGTATAATAATTGTAGATTAGGATAATAATAGAGGTGCTGGTATGGGTAATTCTAATAAAACTAAAAACATTAAAGAAAAAAAGAAAAATAATTCTACATCTTCTAAAAAGCATTTGCTTTCTAAGAAGAGAGGTAGGGGATTTACTTTAGTGGAATTACTTGCTGTAATTGTTATCTTAGGAATTCTTACTTCTATTTCCTTTGTGGCAATCACTGCTGTAATTGATAAAGCAAAGGTTCAGTATTATCATTCTCAAGAAGATAATATGGTAGCTGCTGCTCGTAGTTATGCAGAAAAAAATTCGCAGTATTTACCAAAGGTTAGTGGTCAAACTCTAAAGGTTTCTTTAAGTGATCTTGTTCAAACAAAATATATAAGTGAACTTGTTAATTATCAAAAACAAAAATGTGATGAAGAAAAGAGTTATGTTCAAATATTCCGTTATCAAAATGATTATTATTACACTCCTTATTTGGAATGTGCTCCTTACTATAGTGATACGATTTCTCAATTTAGTAATTTTAAAAATGATCCTATAGTCTTTAACGGAAAATTAATTAATGCGGGTGCTAAGATTAGTTTTAGTGATATAACTTATGGAATTGTTTCTTATTCTTATTCTGTTTATGCGGATGGTAAGTTGGTTTATGAAAGTGATCATTATGATGCTGGTCGATCAAAGACTACAATTTCTCGAGATATTAATTTAACATCTTTTGTTCCTGCTAAAATTAAATTAGTTGTTTCTATGACAAATGGTCAGGGTGTTGATAGTACATTTTCTGGTTCCAAAGATTATTCTGGTGGTACTGGTAGTGGAGATGTAACGAGTACGTACATAGATTGTGGAACTCGTACCAATAGCACGAAGTCATGGTCTAAATTCGATAAAACTGTTTCTGTTAAATGTAATAGTAAGGATGCTAGTCTTGGATGTGCTAGAGAATCATTCTCTAAGAGATATACGACAGATATTCAGAGTGATCAAATTACCATTTATGATAAGAATGGTAACTATAAAAAGTGTGATGTTGATGTTTATTTGGATAAGACATATCCTACTTTAAAAGTAAATGTTTACAAAGCTGGATCTGATGGGAAAAAGACTGGTAGTGCAATTGCTAGTACTACTGCACAGAATGGGGATCCAGTAAAGTCACTTAATATTACTTATGATGCTGTAAATGGATGGTTAAATAATTCCAAATATCAATATGGATTAGTTATTGAGGCTAGTTATAGTGATTCAAGTCCAATCCGAACATTATTTGTCGCAGAGAATAATCGATTAATCTTTGATGAATCGAATCCAAATTATAGTACTATGATTGGTAATACTACAGATCCGAATAAGAAGAGCGATTCCCTTAGTTTTGCTATGTTGGATGAAGGTATTCGTATTTGGAAGATGATGGTAACGGATAGTGTAGGATTTACTTCTTCTGTCACTCTTACATTTAAAATGGATAAATCATTGCCAACTTGTAATTTAACACAACAGAATACTGGTGGTTGGACGAAGGATGATGTTACTATTAAATTATCTTGTAGTGATCCTAATAGTAGTGGTTGTACTCAAACAAATTATGATAAAACTTATAATGGAAATGATACGGTTGAAAAAGGCAGTGTAGAAATTAGTGATAAGGCTGGAAATAAGAGAACTTGTGAATATTCTGTAAAACATGATAAACAAGCTCCTAGTTGTGGTGATAATGATGGTAGTACTGATTGGAAAAAGGGAAGCCGTAAGGTAACTGTTCAATGTACAAATGATCATGGTGGCAGTGGATGTGAGAAAAGTTCTTTTAGTAATACATGGAGTAATACTTCTATTTATGGAGGTTCTGTTATCATAAAAGATAAGGTAGGAAACGCAGCTACTTGTGGAGTTAATGTTTATTTGGATAATACGAAACCAACGATTCATGGTGGTTATTGTACTGGTTATCGTGGTTCTCAAGTTGTTATTGGACTTAAATTTACTGATGCTCACTCTGGTGTAGATAATGATGAATCCAAATTAGAGTATTGTTATACTGTTAAACATGGTACTCCTTCTTGTTCCTCTGGGGCATCTTGGTACCATAAGACATATTATAATTCTGGAAATAATGATTGGTATGCTGATGGTGGTCATATGGAAACAAAAGTTGAAAATGGTCAAACCATATTCTTTGGAAGTATAAGTGCTGGATGTGCGGAACATAGTGATCAGAATGTACATGCTTCATGGCATTTATGTGATAATGTAGGAAATTGTACGAATAGTGGTCATATGAACTACAATTATTGGAATGGTAGACATTGTTAAGGTGGTGTTATGATGTTAAAGAATAAAAAAATTATTATTATTGTTGTGGCAATTATTGGATTGTTATTGATTGCTATAGGTACTGTTCTTTTGATTACTAATAATAACAAAAAAGACAATAGTTATGAAAAATATTTAGAAAAAAATCGTAAAAACAATCCTACTCCTGAAGATCAAGAAATAGTAATGGAAGGGCATATTGATGGAGATGTAGATACAGTAGAAGAATTTCAGTTTATGTTAGAGTCTGTTGAACCACCACAAGGTTTTAAGTTTCAGTTTGTTTCTGAAACGGATACAACAATTACTTTTCAAAAGATTGACAATACTACTAATAAAGTAATTGGGACAAGTACTATGAACAAATCAACTTTTGAAGTTACTTCTGTTGGAGTAGAAGAAGACTCAAAATAGAGTCTTTTTTGGTTGCTTAAAAAATTGGCTCGTGCTAAAATGATTTTGGTAATGATAGGAGGATTTATGAGTAAAGGTACTAAGGGTGATCAATATACCAAAGAAATTATTGAAAGAATCTTAGAAGAGGGTTGTTTGGATAAGAATCCACGTCCAAAATATAGTGATCGTACTCCAGCACATACTTATAGTGTTAATCATGGTATGTGTACTTATGATTTGAGCAAAGGAGAATTTCCATTAATTACATTAAGACCAATCGCTGTTTCAAAAAGTATTGGAGAACTTCTTTGGATTTATCAAGATGAATCAAATAATCTTGATCGTTTAGCAGAATATGGTGTCACTTGGTGGGATGATTGGGATATTGGAGATCGTACGATTGGTGCTTGTTATGGTGAAACGGTTCGTCGTCATCATTTGATGAAAGATTTATTAGATGGGTTAAAGAATGATCCAGATGGAAGACGTCATATCATTAATATGTGGCAAGTAGATGATTTTAATGAGAAACATGGACTAAAACCTTGTGCTTTTATGACTGTTTGGAATGTTCGCCATGGTAAGGATGGAGTAGATTATTTGGATATGTGTTTATTCCAAAGAAGTAGTGACTTTTTAACAGCAGGTTGTATCAATCAAACTCAATATACAATTTTCTTATATTTAGTTGCTCGTCACACAGGCTATACCCCTGGTAAGTTCACTTGGTTCTATGATAATATTCAAATCTATGATCGTCATATGGAACAAGCTCATGAGATGTTAAAGAGGGAACCTATTGATTGTTCTCCTAGAGTAGAAATCAATCCAGAAAAAACAAACTTTTATGATATGAGACCAGAAGATATTAAAATTGTAGGATACCCTTTAAAAGAAATTAAAGAAAAGAATCCTCAATTGAAGTTTGACTTAGGTATTTAATATGAATAATATTACAATTATTGCGGCGATTGGAAAAAATCGCGAACTTGGTAAAAATAATGATTTAATCTGGCATTTGTCAGAAGATTTAAAGTTTTTTAAGGAACATACTATTGGCAAAGATATTGTGATGGGAAGTAATACTTTAAAATCTCTTCCTCGAAAATTAAAGGATCGTCATTATGTTATTTTAACGAGTCGAAATATGGATGCGGATGAGGATTGGACTGTTGTTCATTCCGTCGATGAATTATTAGAATATATCTCTTCTAAAGAGGAAGAAGTAATGATTATTGGTGGAGCTTCCATTTATCAACAAATGATGCCTTATGCGAATCGAATGTTACTAACTGAAGTAGATGCGGAAGATAGAGATGCGGATGCTTATTTTCCGGATTTTTCAAAAGATGAATGGGATTCTAAAGTTTTGTGTGAACATGATGAAGAAGAGATTTCTTATAAGCATTTAGAATATATAAAAAAATAAAAAGACCTTAGGTCTTTTTTTGTTGTAAAAGATAGATACAACGATTATAATTATAGTAGAAGGAGTGGAAATATGAATAGAGTAGAATTAAAGAATTGGGCTAAGGAGAAAATTAAAGGAAATATTTGGAATTTATTACCTGCAATTTTAGTTGCTGGTATTATTACCAATTTATCATTCTCTTATAGTACTACTGTTGGAGATGTTACTACAAAAACAACTTATTCTTTTGGATTTTTATTCTTTTTCGTTGAAGTTGGATTAGCTTATTTTATGATTAATTTTATTACGGATAAAGAATATAAATTTAATGATATCTTTGCTTTCTCTAAAGATTTTGGTAAAGATTTATGTGTTTGTATCGTTCGTAACATCTTTATCGCATTATGGGCTTTATTATTAATTGTTCCTGGTATTATGAAGGCTTTAGCTTATGCTTTAGTACCAATGCTACTTACAGATGATCAATATAAGAATCTTGGTGTTACAGATATTCTTAAGAA
>JAFUFG010000132.1 GCA_017470045.1 Bacilli bacterium
GTGTAGAGGTCCACCATTTTCTCCTTGAGTAATGAATGGAGCACTAATTTGTGTAGAAGTAACTCCTGATAAATCTTTCTTAGCTTTTTCAGCAACTTCTTTTAAACGTTGCATAGCCATTTTATCTTTAGAAAGATCAATACCATTCTCTTTCTTAAATTCTTTAACTAAATATTCAATGATTCTTTGATCGAAATCATCTCCACCTAAGTGGTTGTTACCATTTGTAGCTTTAACTTCGAATACACCATCACCTAATTCAAGGATAGATACATCGAAAGTACCTCCACCTAAGTCATATACAAGGATTGTTTGTCCTTCTTCTTTTTCAAGACCATAGCTTAAAGCAGCAGCAGTTGGTTCATTGATAATTCTTTCTACCTCTAAACCAGCAATTTTACCAGCATTCTTAGTAGCTTGTCTTTGACTATCTGTAAAGTATGCAGGAACAGTAATAACTGCTTTAGTAACTTTTTCTCCTAAATAACTTTCTGCATAATCTTTGATATAAGATAAAATCATAGCAGAAACTTCTTCTGGAGTATATTTCTTTCCTTCTAATTCAACTTTTTCATCAGTACCCATTAAACGTTTAATAGAAGATACTGTATTAGGATTAGTAATTGCTTGACGTTTTGCATTGTCACCAACAATTCTTTCTCCATTTTTAAATGCAACTACAGATGGAGTTGTTCTTCCTCCTTCTGGATTTGGAATAACTTTTGGTGCACCAGCTTCTAGAACTGCGCAACAAGAGTTTGTTGTACCTAAATCGATACCAATTATTTTACTCATATATTAATCTCTCCTTATATTACTATTTTTGATTTACTTTAACACTAGCAGCACGAATAACACGGTCATATAATTTATAACCTTTTTGTAATACTTCAATAACTGCTTCGTTATCCATCTCTTCTACAGAATCTGTAAGAAGAGCTTGTTCAAGACTTGGATCAAAGATTTGACCTTGTCTTGATATTTCTTCAACACCATAATTTTTTAAGATAGATGCTAAAGAAGAATAGATCATTTTAAATCCTACTAAAAACTTAGAAAGTTCATCAGTAAGATTATTATCATCTAATTTAATAGCTCTTTCAAAATTATCAATTACTGGAACTAAATCCGTAATAAGACTTTGATTCGAATACTTTAATAAATCCGCAACTTCTTTATCTTTACGAGTACGGTAATTAATAAGTTCTGCTTGAGCACGCTTTACTTGATCTACAAGTTTTTTATTTTCTTCTTCCAACGCAAGGATTTGTTTTTCTAAATCAGCCATTGCTTCGTTTTTTATATCTTCAACAGGAGTTTCCTGTTCCGTAACTACTTCTTCTTTTTTTTCATCTTGTAGTTCTTCTACTTCTTGCTTCTTTTTCATAAACGACCTACCTTTCAATATTCTCTTTCATGTATTCTAACATTCCGACAACTCTGTCATATTCCATTCTCTTAGGCCCAATAATCGCAATTGTACCCTCTTCATTTCCATTTTTGAATTTTGTTTTAATGACAGTAACATCATCATCTATTTTACTTTCTCCTCCAATGTAAACCTTAATGTTATTATCTCCATCTTCTTCAATACTATTAAGTATGTCTTTATCTTCTAATTTATTAAAGACATTTTTAATTTTCTCAATATTATTTGAGAATTCAGGTTGTTCTAACATTTTTGTTCTACCCATAACATTAACATCATGAGAAGAATAATCACTAAATACATGATAGAAAGCGTTGTATAGTTGCTCATGTTGTCTTACATAGTTTCCTATAATAGGTTTAATTTCGAACTCTAATTTTGCACTAACTTCATCATTTGGAGTTCCAGAAATAAGATTGTTGATTAGACTTACAGTCTTTTTGACTTCTTCTGTAGAAACATCTTTTAGCTTAATACTTTTATGTTCTACATGTCCCTTATCGGTAACAATAACGACTACCATACTTTCTTCATCAATCGGAACTACTTCTATTTGTTTTAAAAGGTTCTCATGAGAATTACCACCTAAGACAACGGTAGTATAATTGGTCATATCCGATATTATTTGCAAACTTTGAGCAATCGTATCAGATAAGGCAAGTTGTTGATTCTTGAAGACAATTTGTAATTTCAACATATCCTCTGCATTCATTTTCTTAATTTCCATTAAGTTATCAACGTAATAACGATAACCTGCTTCACTAGGAACTCTTCCAGAAGATGTATGAGTTTTTTCAAGTAATCCTAAGTCTTCCAATGATGACATTTCATTACGAACTGTCGCACTGGAGCATTTTAAAACTTTCGATAAGATTTTTGAACCAACAGGTACTGGTTCTTTAATATATTTCTCAACGATATATTTTAAAATTTTACTTTGTCTTTCAGTCAACATAACATCAACCTCCTAGCACTTATTTTACCCAAGTGCTAAGTATATTCTATTACCATTTTTAGCACTTGTCAATAATTTGTGCTAATTTTTTAAGAAAGAAAAAAACATAGGAATTCACCCCTATGTTTTTAGTAAGATGCATTAATTAATTTAAATCTTTGAGCAGCACTTTGATTACCAGTACCACCATTTACAGGAGTCTTAGATTTCAAGTCTTTAGAAGAACTTGTTCCTAAAAATGCATAATCATTCGTAGCAGCAGATAATCTTGTATTAAACCCAGAAGAAATATAGAATGTTCCAACTCCAGCATCTTGGAATTTCCATTTTTCCCAATCAAATCCACCTACTCTAGAACCTACAAATTCAGAAATACCAATCGCACTTCCATCATAAGAAGCACCATCTTTAATCTGCAATGTATAAGAATTATTCATATCCAATAAAGAAGAAATCTTATAGTAACCACTACCCAAAGAAGTAATAGACCATTTCTGATTATTATCACCTGTAAATTTCATTAATAAGACATTAGATCCATTTTTCGTTAAAAATAGATTATCTCCAATTGCTGACTGAATATAATAAATACCATCAGAGATAGAATTACCAACTCTAGGATTCCAAGGACTATAATGAAGTCCTACTGTAGTTTCTTCCATCTCACGAATTTGATCATCCGCAGTAGAATAAGGACCATGAGATAAATAAACAACCGTTCCATCCGTAGCAGTTAAAGTTAAACTATGATTTTTTACATATCGACTTTTTCCATCTGCACTAGAACCTAAACCATAATGCCATACAGCAACTTCATCAACCTTAGAAGCAGGACTAATAGAATACTCTACACAGTTCCCCATAGAAACAGTATCACCAGTATTACCATTACGAGCCACATCACCAGAATTAAAAATCAAATTTTTACCATGATACATAACTTGAATTTCAGAAATTGCTTTAGAATTATTTGTCATAGAAGAATAACACTCTGTGACTTTATTAAAGGTCTTATTAAAATCCGTATTATATACGGCAGGAGGATTATCGCTCTTTCCATCAGAGATTTTTTGAATCTTTGCTTTTCCATTCATACTGCTGTTAACTCCAGCAAGCATAAATCCATTTAAGAAATATGCATTTAAATCTCCAACATCATAAGTATGATTATTTTTTGCAGCAACAGCTAAATTGTGTTCCTCTACTGCTTTTTTATTAAGCGCATAATATGCACCATCGGAATTACTTCGACCAACAGATCTACTTCCAGCATAACCAGAAATATAAGAAGAACCACCACCTCCAGAAGTGTTAGCAGTAGCAGTACCACCATAGTAACCACCACCACCGCCTCCAGAGTTTCCGGAAGGACCATTCAGTCCTTTACCAAAAGAAGAAGTAGAAAATGCTGAAGTATAAGTTCCACCATTTCTTCCGCGATAACCATAAAAGCCACCACCGGCTCCACCTTTTTGAGAGGTACTATAAGATCCCCCTCCACCAGCAGCAACCATAATACGATATTCTAAATTGTCATTCCAAGCACCATCTCTTAAACGTACATCCGTAGCTCCTCCTCCATTACAAGAAGAACCACTACTTCTTCCAGCACCATTAAAATTATATTTTGCTAAACCGCTATTAGAAGAACCACAATTACCAGAGTTACCGATATAAAAATACAAGTGTCGGTTTTCTTCTAGCCAAATAATACCAGAAGTATAAGAACCATATCCACCATTTGCATTTCCTCCACCAGCAGCTCCCCAAAGTTCAATCTTATACCAACCAGATTGTCCAATTGGCACAATATACTCTTGAGACTGTGTAGAAGTACCAGAAGAAGAAAGATTTGCTTCTGTTAAACTATAACGATTTAATTCTTCTTCAATCTTTGTAACAAACTCTTTATTCGTTTGACGATTCGTTTGCATAGTACTCATAATAACAAAAATAATCATAATACCAAGCAACATCAAACCATATAAAATTGTCGAAAAGGCAAAACCCCTATTATCCAATCTTCGCATATAAAACTTCCCCTATTCTAAAAGTAATTTTATCACATTTCTTTTAGAATGACTACATATTTATCTCCATATTTTCGGTCTTTCACACAAGAAAAAGTTCTAGGATAAACAATACGATCTAAACTCTCATTCTCACATACAATAATCCCATTCTCATTTAAAATCGGATATTTTTCAAGAGAAGCAATACTCTCTTCAATATAATTTGTTTTATAAGGAGGATCTAAAAAAATAACATCCACTTTCACACCAGAATCATATAGATGTTTCATAGCCTGTACAAAATCCATATTCAACACATCCGCATCTTTAATACCGATAGTATCCAAATTACGTTTAATTGTAGAACAAGCCTTATAGTTCTTATCTACAAGATAAGCGTGTTTTGCTCCTTCTGACAATGCTTCTATCCCAAGATTTCCACTACCAGAGAATAAATCCAATACAATACTATCTGGAATAGAATTTTGAATCATCGCAAATAAAGACTCCTTCACACGATCCATCGTTGGTCTAGTTCCATCAATATCGTACCCTTCAATATTACGTCCCTTATACTTTCCACTTATTACTTTCATCTAGAACATCCCTTACTTTCTTTTATTTTTTTTAATTCACTACGAATAGAAAGAATAAGAAAATTAATCTCATTCTCTTCTAATTTATACTCTGAAAAAACAGGATTGGAATAAATCTTTTTTTTCAATTCGTCACTCGGATGAATTCGATACTCTTCAATCTGACCCATTAATTCCGTATCTTGATAAATAACAGAATTCAATTCACGAATTCGTTGTACATGTTCATTCGAATCCAATTCTTTCTTTAAATTTTCTACTTTTTCTATTAACTCTTCCATGAACATATCATAACACAATTTTTAATCCTTTAGAACACTAAGAAAAGTAGAAATCATTTCCATTCGATCCGCAAAATCTTGTAATTTATCTTCCGCTCGTACTTTATAAAACTTTTTTGCTTCATCCTCTATTACTTTCAAATAAGAAGAATCTCGATTTAAAAAACGATACCAAGAAGAATTATCTCTTAAATATCGATAAAGAAGTTCATGAGTCTTAATATAGTGAATGGTATATAAATCCATTAATCCTCCATACGATGATAAACATCTCTAGGAACATATGGAGTCTTTGGAGTTCCACCCATATTTTGAATCATACCAATCGTTTTCTGTATATTATCAATTCCTTTTTGAAAAGAATCCATATCAATACTCTTCACTTTTTGAAAAACATCTTTAAAAGATACTTCACTAGTATTCGTAATATAACGACTCCAAATATCGGAATTATCTCCATAAATATCATATAATTCATATAGCTTTTGCCAAGAGACATTACCACTCATAACACTACTAATTAATTCTGGATGATTTCTAGCAAATATCTTAAAATTCTCTTTTGACATAACATCACCTAATAAATTTTATGTAACAAAAAAGGAAGTTATTCACTTCCTATTTTAAGAAATCATCTATGGTCATTAATCGATCATCAATCTCGGATAAAGAGATTTTATCTTTCTTTGATGGTTTTTCTTCGATTAATTCTAATTGTTCTACTTCCTCAACCTTTGTTTGTGGAGCAGATGGTGTAACATCCAATGTCTCCTCTACTTCTTCTGCAGTACTCAATTCACTAACGATAAATGCATCACTTAATCCATGTTTAGCAATCATAGATCCGGTAGAATAACGATCCGCAATTGGACATTCTGTAACTTTTACAAGAGTAATTTCTCCATTCTTAAGACCAATCATGTTCTTATTATCAACAATAAATGCTTTTAAGATACGATATGGATTTGATTTAACCTCACGAATAGCAAGTACACCACGTCTAGTTCTAGAAGAAATTTCAAATTCGTTAAGTCTTACTCTTTTAGCTGTTCCTTTATCCGTAATAACAGTCATGAATTCATGTTTGTTATAGTCAAAAGTACAACAAGATACTACTTTATCTTTCTTCATCATCATACCTTTAACACCAGATGCTTTAACACCCATTACTGGAACATCTTCCACTGGGAATGTTAAGGTATAACCACTATCTGTTACCATCATTAAAGTATTATCTTCTTCTACAAAAGCATCTAATAACTCATCATCTTCTTTAATCTTCATACAACTAGAAGCTTTTGAATAACGTTGAAGTTTAAAGTCTTTCATACTAGAACGTTTAACGATACCATTCTTTGTAACCGTAATAATATTCTTAGGAGACTCAAATTGATATGCAGGAATACAACTTACAACAGTCTCTTCTGCAGGCATTTCAATAACATTACTTACATGTTTTGGCATATCTTTCCATTTTAAATCTGGAATCATATGAACTGGAATATGTAAGTAATTACCTCCGCTAGTAAATACAAGTAAGACATCCGTTGTATTCATTTCATATAAACCAATAACATAGTCATTTTCTTTTAATGTTAAGTCTTCTAATTGAGAAGCTTGATAACTTCTAAATGAAGTACGTTTCAAATATCCGTCCTTCGTAACGACAACAACAACATCCTCTTTAGGAATCATTGCATCCGCATCAATCTTAATCTCACTGATTTCATCTTTAATATCAGTAAGTCTTGGAGTAACATACTCTTTATTAACTTCTCTTAAATCATGTTTAATATAATTCATTAATACTTTTTCAGAAGCAAGAATTGATTTCAATGCTTCAATTTGTTTTGTTAATTGCTCTAATTCATTTTGTAAAGCAACAACATCGGTATTACTCAAACGATATAATTGTAAGGTTACAATTGCTTCTGCTTGAGCTTCACTGAATTCGAACTCTTTCATTAAGTTTTCTTTTGCATCCGCTTTATTCTTAGATGCACGAATTACTTTAATAACTTCATCCAAAATAGAAATACATTTAATTAAACCTTCTACAATATGGAATCTTGCTTCCGCATGTTTTAAATCAAATTCGGTACGACGTCTTACTACTTCTTTTTGATGAGTAATAAAAGCATCTAATGCTTGTGCTAGACCCAATAGTTTTGGTCTACGATTAACAATAGCAACAACATTAAAGTTGTAACTAATTTGCATATCGGTATTCTTTAATAAATAATTTAAAACTAATTCACGATTACAGTTTTTCTTTAAATCAATAACTACTCGAACATCAGCAGCAGATTCATCACGAACTTCTACAATTCCATCAATCTTCTTATCAATTCGAATATCATCTATCTTTTTAACAGTAAGTGCTTTATTACTTTCAAATGGAATCTCTGTAATTACAAGAGATAATCCGTTACTAGTTTCTTCAAAACTATAACGAGATTTAATAATAATACGACCTCTACCAGTTTTATACGCTTCTTTAATTCCGTCTATTCCTTCAACAATACCACCAGTTGGGAAATCCGGACCTTTAACGAATTGCATTAACTCTTCCAAAGTACAATCTGGATGATCAATTCGGTAAATCGTCGCATCTACAACTTCGTTTAAATTATGAGTTGGAATATTCGTAGCATAACCTGCAGAAATTCCTTGAGCTCCATATACTAATAAAGCTGGGAATCTTGCAGGAAGTACGGTAGGCTCTGTTGTAGTATCATCAAAGTTTGGTGCAAACTCAACAGTATCGCGATCAATATCACGTAACATTTCATTTGCAATCTTAGATAATCTTGCTTCGGTATAACGATAAGCAGCAGGACTATCACCATCAATAGAACCATTATTACCATGCATATCAATATAAGGAAGTCTTGTTTTCCAAGGCTGACTCATACGAACCATTGCATCGTAAATAGAAGTATCACCATGTGGATGGTAATTACCAATAACGTCTCCGACCGTCTTTGCAGACTTACGGTAACCTTTATCATAAGTATTATGTTCTTTATGCATCGAATACAAGATACGTCTTTGAACTGGTTTTAAACCATCTCTAGCATCTGGTATTGCACGATCTTGAATAATGTATTTGGAATAACTTCCAAATCTTTCTCCCATGATGTCCTCTAGGGTA
>JAFUFG010000133.1 GCA_017470045.1 Bacilli bacterium
AACTACGATAAGCAGAATTAATAACAATACCATAGCCATCCTCTTTCGCAGCTTGATACATTAATTTAAACGCATCTACTGCAACACGAGAGGCTTTTAAACCATCACTACTAGCATAAGGCTCTGGAATCTTAACCAAATTATCTGGTACAAAGTCTTCTCCTAATTGTCTATGTTTATTAACAAGCATATCCGTACTAAATTTTGTAACAGGAGTTGGATCTTCATAATTTTCCTTATCCAAATCAAGATTAACAATTAATACTGTATCTTCATCATCTTCTCCTGTCTCATCCGAATAAGCAATATAACGATCATAATTACGTAATTTTGCATAAGAAACAGAATAAAATTCTTCCAAGTATTTAACCTTATCACGTTTCGCAAATTCCGCAACATCATCCGCATTTCCATGTGCGAAAATCACATTAATATTGGCATTCGAATATCCCTTCTTAATTAAAGCATTTATATTCTTAATAAAATTCTTTTGATCCACAAACTTTATACTTTGATATCGATCAAAATACTCTTCTTTATAATCAATACTTTCAAATGCCGCATTTAATGTTTTATTTTCCCCAAAAGGTTCTACCTTACTCTTTAATCCATGGAATAAAATATAATTACTAGATTCTTCACTATAACCAATTTTTTTAATTGAATTAATCTCGTATCGGTAAAAGAAATACACCACTAAAACAAAGACCATTAGATAGAAAATTGTCTTTAAAAACTTAACATATGGACTTTTTAATTTTAACTTTTGTTTTGTTGGCATAGCGTACTTCTCCTACTATATCAAAAGTATATCATAGCTTAATTGATTTATTCGCAATTTTATGCTATAATTTACTCGATTTTGACAGATAAGAGGTGTCTATGAAAGCATTAGTTTTATCCGGTGGTGGAAGTAAAGGTTCTTACCAAATCGGAGTATGGAGAGCTCTAATTCAATTAGGTATCAAATTTGATATAGTAACAGGAACATCTAGTGGTGCCATCAATGGTGCACTAATTACACAAAATACATACTTTAGAGCAGTCCATGTATGGAAAAACTTAAATTATAAAAATATCTTTGGTAGTGAATTTAATAATAGTAGTAAATTAAGTACCCTATACAAAGGTTTTGTAAAAAACTTTATTAATGATGGAGGAACAGAAGTAAAAGAATTACAAGAATTAATCAATAAAAATTTAAAAATAAATCGCATCTATCGTTCAAAGATGAATTACGGTTTAGTAACCTACAATTTAACAACAAAAAAACCAGAATTACTACAAAAGAAAGATATTCCAAAAGAAAAATTAGGAGACTATATTCTAGCATCCGCATCATGCTTTCCAGCATTTAAGACAAAAAAAATTAATGGACAAGACTATGTAGATGGAGGTTATTATGATAATCTACCAATTAATCTTGCTATTGATATGGGTGCAGATGAAGTAATCGTAGTAGATCTACACGAAGTAGGATTAAAACGAATCACAAAGAAAAAGATTAAACAAACCATTATTAGTCCAAGAAACAATCTAAGTAACTTCCTAGTATTCGATGCTGAATATTCCAGAAGGAATATGAAATACGGATATAATGATACAATGAAAGAATTTGGTAAATTAGAAGGAAATAAATATACATTCCGTCTACATGAAATTGATAAATTTAAAAAGAAATACGAAGAAACTTATAAATATATTGTAAATAAAATATTTAATACAAAAGAAGCTCTTCAAGAATTTGAAAAACGTATCGATATACCGAAAGACATCCGTAATAATCTAGTAATAAAATTAATAGAAGATACTGGATATAAATTTAAAATTGATGATACTAGAATCTATACTTGTAAAAAATTCAATCAATTATTAAAACATGAAGTAAGACAAGAACTAAAAAACAAAGAAAAAAATTCAGTATTAGATATTTATAAGTTACTAGTATCTGGACAATACGATAAAGTAAAGAAAAAAGTTATTACTAGACCATTTGATTTAATAAAAGCTATTTACATCTATACGATATTTGAGGTCTAATGTTCCAATACTCTAATACCAACAAAAGATATCATACTCTAAATTATTTCTATAAGAATAAATTTAACAGTAAGATATTTAAAGTTAGTTTAAATGCAGGATTTACTTGTCCAAATATCGATGGAACAGTAGGATTCGGAGGATGTATCTACTGCTCCAAATCCGGATCTGGAGAATTTGCCGGTAATCCGCTAGAAGATATCGAAAAACAATTTAAAGATGTAAAAGAAGTAATGTTAAAGAAATGGCCAAATGCAAAGTATATCGGTTATTTTCAAGCAAGAACCAATACTTATGCACCAGTAGAAGGATTAAAAGAATTACACGACAAAGTTTTAGAACAAGAAAATGTCATTGGAATTAGTATCGCAACACGCCCAGATGCAATCACAGAAGAATGTCTAGATTATTTAGAAGAAT
>JAFUFG010000134.1 GCA_017470045.1 Bacilli bacterium
ATATCATCCGGGATGATAAAGGACTTATATCCTACTTCATTAACTTCTTGACGTAGAGTTCCTTTTACAGGATCTGTTGTCATAATAATACGCTTTGTTAAATCATCTCCAGAGTATTTTTTCTCCATTAATTCTTTAATTAACGTATAAGCAATAGTTGGTTCCATAGTAGTACCACTCTTACTAATAACATTAATAGAAAAATCAACATCTTTTAAATAATCTAATAACTCATTCATATAAGCGCTACTTAAGCTAGTACCAGCATAAATAACTTTAAATGAATTATCTACAAAATATGGAGCAAGTGCTTTTTCTACACAATAACTTCCTAAAAAAGATCCTCCAATACCAATAACTACTAAAACAGAAGAATGTTTTTTTACTTCCTTTGCTGTTTCAATAAAGTCATCAATTAAAGAATCCTCTATTCTTTTTGTCCATCCTGTCATATAACTTTCTTCAAATTTATTATAAACCTCTTCTTTACGGCTTAATAAATTGTTATCAAAATTAGACATACTAGTAAAATCGAATTTAATCATAAAAATAATAACCTCCTAAATTCTATAAAATATTATAACATACGAAAAAAGTACTGTAAAACAAAGCAAAAGAAAAAGAGGAATTTCTTCCTCTTATCTTGTATGAACTTGTACTTGATGAACAATGCCATCATTTACTAAATCAATAGAACTTCCAACTTGAGACTTATTATCAAGTAAGATTTCCTCTGTTCCATCTTTTACAACTTTAATATGATAGTCTGTATCCATATAGCGATAAGTGACTTCATATTTGTCCCATGCAACTGGCATCTTTGGAGTAATCTTCAAACTATCACCATGTTTATGTAATCCTAAGATTTCTTCAACACCAACACGATAGAACCATCCAGCAGAACCAGTATACCAAGTCCATCCACCACGTCCTTCTCTACCCTTAGCGGAATAGATATCAGCAGCAATAACATAAGGCTCTGTCTTATAATGCTCTGCATGATTTTTATCTAATGCACGATTAACTGGGTTAATCATTTGATAATAACGATAAGCTCTATCTTGATATCCTGTACGAATTAATGCCATTAAGTACCATGATACAGAGTGTGTATATTGACCACCATTTTCACGAATACCTCTTGGATAATTCATAATATACCCAGGATTATTTAAAGAACTATGGAATGCTGGAGTAAGAAGTTTAATAATCTTAGCATTATCATCTACTAACTTCTCTTCACAAGAATTAATAACATCATGGATTCGATCCTTAGGAGCTACTCCACTTAGTATTGCAAAACTTTGAGAAATTAAGTCAATCTTACATTCACTATTTTCATTACTTCCAAGTTTATCTCCATTATCGAAGAATGCTCTTAAATAATGACTTCCATCCCATGTCTTCTTATTTAGATTTTCCTTTAATTTTTCATTAAATTCAACATATTCAGTAACATCAAAATTACGATTATGACGTCTCATAAATTTAACGAATTCATCAATAATTAAGTATAAGAAGAATCCTAACCAAACACTTTCTCCTTTACCCTTAATACCAACTTTATTCATACCATCGTTCCAGTCACCACCACCCATTAGTGGGATCTTATGACGACCTAACGAATGCATTGATAATTGTAAAGATTTAATACAGTGTTCTAATAAGCTTTCCGTATAATCAGAGTAATAGAATACCATACCTTTTTCGCTTTCATATTCACTTAAGGTATCTCCCATTACATAAGGAACTTGTTCTTCTAAGATACTATAATCCTTTGTAATATCCATATAATGAAGAGTTGCATATACAAGCCATAAATAATCATCTTTATATTTACTACGTAAACCAAAACGATTCTTTTCATGCCACCAGTGACATACATCACCTTCTGGGAATTGATGTGCTGCATTAATTAAGATTTGTTGTCTAGCAAAATCCGGTTTAATCATAGCAACATTCATAGAGTCTTGTAATTGATCACGATAACCAAAAGCACCACTTACTTGATAGAATCCACTCTTAGCAAAGATACGAGAAGATAAAGTCTGATATAAATACCAACCATTTACCATATAATCGAAACTTGCATCAGGAGATTTAACTTTAACAGTACCTAAAGTCTTAGACCATTCATCTTTAACTGCTTTTAATTCCTTCTTTGCATTATTAATATCTGTATATTTTGAGATAAGTCTTAGATTTTCTTTATCACTCATTCCACAACCTAATGCAAAGACAATTGTTTTCTCTTCTTTTGCATCAAGAGTAATAGTAGTATTAATAGACTTAACCAACATCTTATTAAGTTCAGCACTATTAATTGGTAATGATGAAGTCATAAATACATTAACATCACCAAAGTTAATACTATAAACATTACGCATCTTTAAGTAATTATCATCACCCATAAATTCCGTAAGAATATGGCGAGATGTCTTTTCCTCAAAGTTACCAAAAGTTGGATTAATCCAGAAATCAATATCATAATCCACTTTCTTATTTTCTTTATTACGAACATTCATCAAGTAGATCTTAACATTATCTTCTTTCGCAACAAACTCTGTTACTTCAGTAGCATGCTCTTCTGTTTCACTAGATAGAATAGAATATCCAAATCCATGAACACACTTCATCGGATCAAATTGTCTACCATTAAATTTAAATCCTTCAGATTTATCATTACATACCATATCATTCGTCCAGGAAGTAATCTTAAACTCTCCAGAATTATAGGCATAAGTAAATCCACAACCATTATTTGTAACAATAGTACCAAAAGTACGATTAGCAATAATATTAGCCCATGGTGTAGGAGTATCATGATTATAAACAACATACTCGGTACCATTATTACGGAATCCACCAAATCCATTATCAAAAGTTAACTTTTCTTCATTTGGTAATCTTAAATTAACTTCATAATGAGTTCTACCATAATCACTAATAGAATTTGTACTTTGTAAATCATCAACAGCCTCTTTTAAAGATTGATGATTATTAATTTTAAACTTTAATCTAGGAACAACTTGTAATAAGCCATATTCCTTCTCATTCATTTCATCGCCATCAATAACAGTAATACTTCCAGGAGTATGATAGAAACTATTTAATGTATACATACGATACATTTCATCATCAATTTCCTTACGGATAATCTTACTATATTGACTACTCTCTTTATTAATAATAACAATATCAACGAATATTGAATGATTCTTATAATATTCAAATGCTTTTAAAATTTCATATACGAAACTCATATCACTGATATCAGAAATCTCTACAAGAATAATTGGACGATCTCCACTTACTCCAAATTTCCATAAACCAGATTGACCTAAAGCATTCTTACGAAGTAAATCCATTCTTTCATCATTAACACTAATACGAGTAGTTTGGTATAAGTAATTAAGCATAATATTATATACTCTCATTGCTTCACCAGTAACATTCATATTCTTAGTATTAATAATGTTCATTAATGTTGAAACTTGGAATGCATTTTCAATAACTTTCTCATCATTGTAACTATCTACAATATCTAGAATTTGTTCTTTACTTCTACCAAATCCAACAATCATATAAACCGTTTCACTAGTATTAGGAAGTACATCAATAGTATTTCTCATACTAACAATTGGGTCTAAGTTATCACCACAATAATTCGTTAAATCACGATATAAAGCAGTTGGATTAGAAGTAGAATTATTTCTACCTAAGAAATTAACTCTTTCTGTTTCATAAGAATATTCAGAAGTAGCATTTGGAACAAATAAACGATGTACCATATAACTACTAATATTCGTATCTCCTCTACTCTTACGTCTAGCAATTAACGAATTTGTATTCTTATCATATTCAGTAGAAATAAACATACTATTAAATGCTCTATGACTAACATCATCCATATTATCCGAAATAATAGGTTCCGTATAACTAGTTAATTGTAAATGTTTCACTCGATCACTATCATTCTTAATCGTAATCTTACGAATTTCACAGTTATGATTCTTACATACTGTAATTTCCGTTTTCGTAGTAACTTCCCCATCATTACGAGAATACTTAATACGATCAGATGCAAATACTACTTCGTATTTTTCAGGTTTCTCATTAACTGGAGCATAAGTATTACTCCAAATACGATCACTATCTAGATCTTTAATATATAAGAATACACCATAATCTTGTTCTGTTACCTTACGATAACGATTTAATTGTAGCGTACGATAGCGAGAGAAACTATTTCCTCGATCATTCATTAATAAACAATATTTTTTATTCGATAGTACAGATACTTCTGGTAAGTAAGAAATATAATCAAATGCACGAATATCATTTTCAATAGACTCTTTATCATAATTGTATTTCTTATAACGTGCCATCTTCATATCAATACTTGTCTTAACTTGTACTTTTTCTTTTAATAGAATATCAAATGTCTTAATTAAAACATTATGATGGAAATAATTCTTAATAGCATTTGGTCTTAAATAATTAACAATACCAGCTAAAATCATACCTTGATGGTGTGCAAAGAATGCTTCTACAACACCCTTATTATCATAATCATAAGATTCATAAAATCCATATCTACCAAACATATCAAGTTTCTTGAATTTTTCCATATTCTCATAAACATCTTCAGGGAATAATTCAAGAGCCATAATAGAAGCATATGGAGATAATACAATACGATTTTCTTTATCTTCTTTTGCCTTTAAATATGGAGTTGAGAATGCTTTATATTTATAGTTTAGTGCATTGTCTAATTCATTATAAGCAGACTCACTAATACCCCATGGTAAATTCTTAGATACACTTTCGATATAATCCTTTTGACAGAATCTAGCAAATTGATAAGATTCATCTAATAATGTATTAGGATACTCTTTCATAAATAGAAGTGGCATATAGTATTCAAATGAAGTACCACTCCAAGAAATAAGTCCTTTACGACCTTTGTAAGTAGTAAGAGATTTATCTAAGCAGAACCAGTGTTTTGAAGGAGCATCTCCCAAACAAATAGCTAAATAACTAAGTAATCTAGATTCACTAGCAAATTTATTATAGTTATAAATAGATAACTTACCTTCTGCTTCATCATAACCAATACTAAATACATGTTTCTTCGTATAGAATTTCTTAAAGTTTGTATTGTGAATAATCTTATCGCATAACTTAACTAGTTTTTCTGTTTCTTCAAATTGTACCAAGAATTCTCTAGCAACAACTACACTAGCAACAAAGTTACCAGAGTCTACAGCAGAAACAAATCTGGAAGACATAACTTTTGCAGTCTTAATATCATACCAGTTATATAAATGACCATGCCATTTTTCTAAAGAGTCAACAGATTTTAAAATATGTTCTAACATATCAATAGCATAATCTTTATCAACAAATCCTAATTCATAAGCACCAACAATACTTGTTAATGAATAACCAATAGCAGTTGGTGAAGTTCTAAGATCAAGTTTTTGTTCACGATTTTCTTGGAAGTTATCAG
>JAFUFG010000135.1 GCA_017470045.1 Bacilli bacterium
ACTACAGAATTGAGCAGATGGATGGAAACCAAAGATAATAACATTTCTTGTTTTTGCCGCAATAATGGATTTAAACATAACTGTAGAAGTTGGATTGGTTACTGGTGTTACTCCAGCAATTATTCCTACTGGTTCTGCAATTAACTGATAATCATCATTTGGATTATCTTCTATTACTCCTACCGTTTTTCCATATTTAATACTATGATAAATGTATTCTGATGCAAACATATTCTTTGTAATTTTATCTTCATAAACTCCACGTCTTGTTTCCCCGACTGCTAGTTTTGCAAGATACATATGTTTTTCTAATCCAGCCATAGCCATCGCTTTGGTTATACGATCTACGGCTTCTTGATATAGCTTCATAAACTCTTCACTAGCTTTTTTTGCTCTAGCTACAAGATCATTTATCATTACATCGATATCGGTTTCTAGGATCTCTTCCATACTACTATTCCCCTATCTTATTCTTATTCTATAGTTTCTATTATAATATAGAATTTTACAAAAAAAAAGAGTTCGAATGAACTTCTTTTTAGTTTGTTGCGTCTTTTAACATTTCTTCGTTTTCTTCTATTGGAATTAACCATTCTTTCCCATATTTTCGAACCTTTAATTGGTGTTTTACGCGAGTCTCGTTAGAGCCTTCTTTTGACATATTACATTTTTCAGAATTATCTACTTCAAACTCAATAATTGCTTCTGTTCCTAAAGCATTCCCGATTGCAGGAAACTTCTTTGCTAAGTCGTTCATAAAATCTGGAAGTTTATCCCCTTTGATTTCGACGATTTTATAATCTGATGCATTGCATTCGTGTTTTGGAAAGTCATCATCTTCAATATATTCTCCGAATGCAGATTGTAAATCTAATAAATTATTCCAATCTAATCCAATACCAGTAGCTCCATTGATGATTCCCCCAACCACTCCTAATCCAAGATTAAATTGATTTTGGAATTTTGGATCTGTACAAGATACAAATGTCTTAATATCGTTTTTCTCCATCGCTGTTACTGCTTTTCGTACTACTTGATCTGGTGAAGCCACTTTTACAGTGAAGTAATAATTTAATCCAATTAAAACTGCTGCAAGAATACCAATAAACACTACTAATTTCGTTGTAAATTTCATTGTTTTACCAGCAGCTTTTGCTGTAGTTTTCACTGCTTTTGATACGACTTCATCGTTCTTTTCAATCTCTTTGATTACTTCTTTTTCTACTACTTCTTCTTTTTCTTTTGGAAATAGTTTTGTTCCGCACTCTTCACAGAAAGTTGCTTTTTCTTTATTCTTTTTCCCGCATTTATAACAATACATAAGAACACCTCTATTCCTTTTTATTATATCATATCTTCTTTTATCGTTATCCAAAATCTATGAAATGTTTCATCGATTACACTATCATAATAATCTGTATCATATTCTCCGCCATTTGCTTCAATTACTTTAGCAGAAGCGATATTTTTCTCATGACAAGTGATTAATACTTTTTCTAATCCGAACTCTTTTGCTTTTTTTAATGCTTCTTTTAAAATTAGATTTCCGTATCCTTTTCCTCTTTCTTTTGGTCTAATAAAATAACCAATGTTTCCTCCATGTCCTTGTAGAGATCCTTTTAATTCTGGACGAATGGAAAATATTCCAATTAACTTATTTTCTTGAAAGAATCCGTAACTAATTTGATTTGAATAATTCTTTTCTTTTATATTTTTTAATGTTTCTAATTTATTTAATAATTGGTCTATGGTTAAATTCTTTTTAAAAACCATAATTCCATCGAAGATGCCATCTTTTTCTTCTATTTCTTTTTTTAATTTTATAATTTCTGTTTCATCTTGTTTTTGAAACTCCCTTGCGGTATACATATTCCTCTCCTTCCTATTTTTAATTTAGAATAGGTACCGCAATTGACTTGTTAAATTTCTTCCTTTCATGATGGCCACCTCTTTTTGATATTTTTCTCATTATAACATAAAAAGGTAGATTATCTCTACCTTTTATTTCATTAAGATTTCTACTTCTGTTATACCTTTTAATTGATCTTGAAATTCATAGGCATCTTCTACTGTACCCACGATTGTTTGATAATGAATTGGGATTACCTTTTTCGGACAAATGGTACGAATTAAGCTTACTGCTTCTGTTACATTCATCGTATATGTTCCACCAATCGGTACGAATGCAGTATCACATTTTATATGGTGTAATTCTTCTACATTGTCTGTGTCTCCTGCAATGTAATACGTCTCTTCTCCAATTCGTATTATATATCCTACCCAACCATTTTCTTTCTTATGAAATGATTTGTGGATATTATAGGCAGGAACTGTTTGAAATCCTACACTATCTACTTTATAATCCTTTAATGGTTCTACTACTATCATATTTTCTTTTGAAAAGTACGTAGCCACCTCTTCTTCTAAATCTTTTGGAACGATAATTTTTGTGGATTCCTTTTTTACTTTTAAAATGGATTCTTTGGAATAATGATCGTAATGAGAGTGTGTGATAAAGATATAGTCTGCATC
>JAFUFG010000136.1 GCA_017470045.1 Bacilli bacterium
GAAAATTATTATGCTTCTTATAATAAACTAGATGGTTTTACAAATACTGTTGAAGTAAAAAATAAGAAAGTTATTTCTAAGACTACTATTGATTATCATGCTGTAGATACGGATGAACTAATTAAAATTGATGAATCTAATAAAGCCTTAATTAAAGATGGCAAAGTATCATTAGATGATATGAAAGAAAGTTATAAGAGTCAAGGTGCTAGATGTCATTAATCTAGCATTTCTTCTATGTCCTCGTAGCTCAGTAGGATAGAGCGATTGCCTCCTAAGCAATAGGCCGTTGGTTCGATTCCAATCGGGGACGCCATATGCAAGAAACACTCGTAAGAGTGTTTTTTTTTATGATATAATATTTATGGTGATGTTAGATGAAAAAAGATACAGAATTTACTTTTTTAAATGAATTAAATATTACTAAAGAAATGGGGGATTTGATTGAATCGGATGAAGAAGAAATAGAATCAACTGAAACAGAAGAAGAGGAAGAAGATACCGATATTATTACACCTCCTTTGGTGATATTTGCTATTATCGATTTATTGTTTGGAAAGTTATTACCATTACTATCTATGAACTTTTCCACTATTACTTTGGGTATTTATTGTTCTATTACTTTATTTATTATTTGTCTTTTTAATCTAAAAAGAAATGCTTATTATTTTTTACTTCTTGTTTTTGTTATTTTAAGTTTTGTTATTTGTGGGACTTGTTATGTTCCTGCAGCTGTTGATGGTGCATCTACTGTTGTAGAAGATATGGAGTAATTTTATATTTGTCTCTTTTGGTACGACACATTCTTTTTTTTACTCTAGTATAATGGATTTATCAATTGAGAGGGGGAATGAATGTGGACTGGTTTTGGCAAGCGCATCGTTGGTTCTGGGATGGATGGAAATCTTTCTTCGGATGGCGATAAGAATAGAGAAATCTATTCTTTTTTTTTACCCATTTCTTGTTTCTAATGCCTTATTGTGATATTCTTATTATGATAGGGTGTGTGTTATGAAGAAGGTATATTTGTCTTATTTTATTGTCACTTTTTCCTATATATTTATTGCTATCTTCTTTATCGGTTCCTTTTTGATTAGTAATCTTTACACTGTTAAAATCATTGGAGATTCAGACGTTTATGTTAATGTCGATGGAGATTACTTTGAAAATGGATATAAGGCTTACTTTGGAAATAAAGTCTTTGATGAAGTAGTAATTCATAGTAATGTTAATACTAAAAAAGTAGGAGATTATCAAGTTTATTATAATATTCCATTTCTTTTTTTTAACCGATATGCGGTTCGTAATGTAGATGTCGTTGATAAAGAAAATCCGAAGTTAGTTTTAAAAGGTAATTCTTATATTTATTTGAATAAAAATCAGGATTATATTGAAGAGGGATTTTCAGCAGTAGACAATGTTGATGGGGATTTAACGAAGCTGGTTAAAGTGGATTCTAACTTAAATTCGAATGAAGTAGGTAATTATAAAATTTCTTATCGAATTGCAGACTCTTCTGGAAATATTTCTACTGCAGAAAGAAGTGTTGAAGTTATTAATTCTAATATTTTGACTTCTAGTATTGCAGAATTTCGTTTAAAAGGTCAATTTCGCGATGTTATTTTAGATTATGATGATCAAGAGTATGATTATTTAAAGGATGCTGTTTTCTTAGGAGATAGTAATACTGTTTTTTTAAATACAAAAGGTAATTATCTTCCTTCTCATCAAATATGGGGACAGTTCAATTTAAATATTGCTCAATTTAATCATTGTACTTTTATGACTTATTATGATGGTATGGTTATGAATTTAAAATCTGCAATGGAAAAATATCATCCAAAGTATTTAATTGTTTCTTTGGGCATTAATACTGCTAATTATATGGAGAAAGATGATGTTATACGAGAAATAGATTATTATATTGAATATATGCAAAAAAATTATAAAGATACAAAATTATTCTTCTCATCCACTGTTCCAGTTCGAGAATTTGGTACAGCTTCTGGTATTTATTCTATGGATCGTATTAATAAGTATAATTATTATACTGTTCAAGAATGTCATAAATATGGAATAAAATTTATTAATTTTACAGATGAAATAAAGAATGCGAAAGGTTTTGGAGATGATCGATACTTGTATTGTTCTGCAGAGAATGATTGTGGTTTTCATTTGAGTGATGAGGGGAAAACAAAGTATATTCAGTATTTAAAACATTTGAATTTTGAAAGGAATTGATTTTATGAAAAAGTATTTTATTTTAATGATTGGATTTGTTAGTTTCTTTATACTAACAGGTTGTAGTAATAGTAATAATATTACAAATATTGATATTCAAAAGGCTAGTAGCGCTATAGATCAAAAATATTCCAATATGGGGGATTTAGATGATACTCAATTATCTGTTGTTTATAAAGTGGATGTTTCTTTAATGGAAGAACACATTATAAAAAGTAGCAGTTTGAATAATGGAGATTTTTATGCACTTATAAAAGTTTCTAGTAAGAATAAAAAGGAAGTACAACATCAAATGTTTGAAATGTTTCGTATTATGGAAGAACAAAGTAACTTATATTCTCCTGAAGCAGTTACAAAAATCCAAAATCGTTTAGATACAAGTGTTGGAGACTATTTGATTTATTTTGTTGGAGATCATAATAGTGAAATGTATGAAGTATTAAAGGAGTACATGGAATAGTGTTATTTACTAATCTTGTTTTTGTATTCTTTTTTCTTCCTTTTTTTCTATTGTTATTTTATCTTCTACCTAAGAAGTATCGTTCTTTTTTTCTTTTTGTAGGTAGTGTTGTTTTTTATCTATATAGTGGATTATTTAATGCAAACTTATTCTTGACGATATCTATTCTCGATTTCTTTTTTGTTTTATTCTTTTCTTCTAGAAAGCATCGCCATTTACTCTTAAGTATTTTGGCATTCGTTAATTTAGGAACCTTATTCTTTTTTAAGTATCAATCTTCTTTTGTATTACCATTAGGTATTAGTTTCTATATGTTTCATCAAATAATGTATATTCTTGATGTTCGAAATAAGAAGATGGGAGTGGAGAAGAATTTGTTTTCTTATTTAACCTATATTACTTGCTTTCCATATGTTACAATGGGGCCTTTGATTTCTTATTCGGATATCAAAAAACAATTAGAAGACTTATCTTTTTCTCTTGATTCTTTTTATTCAGGACTAAAAAGATTTTTATTTGGATTTTCAAAAAAGGTTTTATTAGCAGATAATTTAGGTATTTTATACCAACAAGTTTATTCCATTAATCATGTCAGTGTTTCTTCTTGTGTTTTCTCCTTAATTGTTTTTGCACTTCAACTATATCTTGATTTTTCTAGTTATACTGATATGGCTATTGGAATCGGAAAGATGCTTCATCTTTCTTTGCCTGAAAACTTTGATCATCCTTATTTAGCAACTAATGTTAGTGACTTCTGGAGAAGATGGCATATGACTTTAACAAGTTTTTTGAAAAACTATGTTTATATTCCTTTGGGTGGTAATCGAGTATCGAGTCTCCGACATATTTTTAATCTTTTAGTTGTTTGGGTACTTACTGGAATTTGGCATGGTACAACGTTTAATTTTCTTTTATGGGGACTTTATTATTTCTTTATCTTATTATTTGAAAAATATTTCCTTTTAAAGTATCTGGAAAAGTTTCCTAAAATTATTCAACATTTTTATACTTTAATTCTAGTTTTATTTGGATATTCTTTATTCTGTATTACCAGTCCTAAAGAATTATTTACTTTTTATGATCATTTATTTCATAGTCCAATATGCAATAGTAATCTTCTTTTTTATCTAAAGGAAAATATTATTCTATTGTTGATTAGTATTATTCTTTGTACTAGAATACCGTATTTTCTTATTCAGAAAGATACGGATTGTCTTGCGGTTTCTGTAATAAATGATCTTTTCTTAATTTTATTATTCTTTTTATCTATTACTTATTTATTAAGTGGAAGTTATTCTCCATTTTTGTATAATGCTTTTTAGGAGGGATTTTATGAAGAAAATTAATCGAGTTCTTTTTATCTTTATCTTTTTTCTTTTTCATATTTCCTTTCTTTTAATCTTTCTTGTTTCTCCAAAAGAGAATTTTTCTGAATATGAGAATCGTTATTTTGAAAAACTACATTTTCGAACTTTTTCTACTTATGTGTCGGATCATTTTCCTTTTCGCAATTCGTTATTATCGATTCATAATCATTTTCAAGCACTATTGGGTAAGAAGAATTTAAATGGTATTTATTTAGGAAAAGATGATTATCTTATTCCGGAGTTTAAACCAAATAACGCTACTGATTATACGGTTCGTATTATTGATGATTTTCAAAAAAAGAATGGGAATGTGGATCTTATGCTTGTTCCTGATTCTATTCTAATTAATGAGTCTAAGTTAGGTTTTTCTCCTTTGGAGAATGAAAGTAAGTATATTCATGAAATTTATTCTAAATTAAATACGAATTCCATTGATTTAACTTCTGATTTTATGGAGTTAAATACTTATGAGCCATTGTATTATAAAACGCATCATCATTGGA
>JAFUFG010000137.1 GCA_017470045.1 Bacilli bacterium
CGAAACAGTGAATTCAAATTCTCCAGAAATTGGAATGATTCGTGATTACTTAGATTGGATGATTAATCTTCCATGGCATAACTATACGAAAGATACGGAGTCATTATCCGAAGTTAAGAGAATCTTAGATGCTTCTCATTATGCTTTAGACGATGTAAAGGAGAGAATCATTGAATATTTAGCAGTAAAACAAAATACCAATAATTCAAGAAGTCCAATTATATGTTTAGTAGGACCTCCTGGAGTAGGTAAAACTTCTCTTGCTCTAAGTATTGCCAAAAGTCTAAATCGTAAGACTGCCAAAATTAGTGTAGGTGGAATTAATGATGAAGCAGAAATTGTAGGACATAGAAGAACTTATATAGGAGCCAACCCTGGTAGAATTATTCAAGGAATCCGTAGAGCAGGAACAACCAACCCAGTTTTTATCATTGATGAAATTGATAAGATGACAAAAGATATTAAAGGAGATCCTGCTAGTAGTTTATTAGAGGTATTAGATCCAGAACAAAATGATAAGTTCTCCGATCACTATATTGAAGAAGAATTCGATTTATCAAAAGTTCTATTTATTGCAACAGCAAACTATATCGAACAAATTCCATACGAATTAAAAGACCGTTTAGAAATCATTGAAATTTCTAGTTATACCGAATATGAGAAATTAGATATCGCTAAGAAACATTTAGTTCCAAAAGAATTAGAAGAGCATGGATTAACTCCACTACAAGTACAAATGGATGATGAAAGTCTTCTACATATTATTAGAGGATACACCAAAGAAGCAGGAGTACGTGAACTACAACGTGTAATCGCAAGTTTATTCCGTAAGATTGTAAAAGAGATTCTATTAAGTAAAGATTCTGGATTCTACCAAATCGATAAGAAGAAAGTAGAAGAATTATTAGGTTCTCCAAAATACTTAGAAACTCAAAATAATTACAAAGAATCAGGCGTTGTAAATGGAATGGCCTATACCGTATTTGGAGGAGATATCCTACAAATCGAAGCAAACATCTATAAAGGCAATGGAGACTTAATCTTAACCGGCTCTTTAGGAGATGTTATGAAAGAGTCTTGTCGTATTGCATTAGACTATATTCGTTCTAATACAAAAGACTTCTGTATTAATAATAAATTATTAGAAGAAAACAATATTCATATTCATGTACCAGAAGGTGCAGTTCCAAAAGATGGACCATCTGCTGGTATCACGATTACAACTGCATTAATTTCTCTATTAACAAATCAAATTGTAGATAATAAAATCGCAATGACAGGAGAGATTACCTTAAGAGGTAGAGTACTTCCAATTGGAGGATTAAAAGAAAAAGTAATTGGTGCTCATAGAGCTGGAGTAAAGAAAATTATTATTCCAGAAGAAAATAAAAAAGACTTAGAAGAAATCCCAGAAGAGATTTGAAAAGACTTAAAATTCGTCCTAGTAAATAACTATGATGATGTATACAAAGAAATATTCCAAAAGAAAAAGAAGAATAAAGAATAATTATTCTTCTTTTTTCATACATTACTCTAGGAGGAATACAAGTGAAAAAAATAATACCATTCGAGAAAAAATTAGAGTTCCAATCTATGATTGGAGAAATTACTTCCATTAATTTAGAAGAAAAATTAAAGTTTACCGACAACAGCACCATTAAAGGAAACTTTATTGTAAGTGGTACATATAAAATAACAGAAGCATCTAGAATAGAAGAAGAATTTAATTATGAGATTCCAACAGAAATCATTTTAACAGAGAACTTAGAACTATCTACTGTAAAACTAGATATTGCGGATTTCTATTATGAAATTGAAGAAGATAATATTTTATCATGTCATATTGATTTATCCGTAGAAGGAATGGAAGTAGTGGAGTATGAAGAAGAAGTCACAACTCCGTTAGCAGAGGAAGTAAAAGAAATTGAAGAATTAAGAGAATGTGATGGAGACCCAATCGAAGAAAAAATGGAGGAAGAACCGATGAAAACAATAGAAGAAGTAGTAGAAGAACAAGATATGAAATTAGATGAAGTAGAAGAAAAAGAAGAAATAGTAGAACAAGAGGTACAAGAAAATAATGTCGGAAGTCTATTTACTTCTCTAAAAGATAGTGAAGAAACATTCTCCACTTATAGCGTCTATATCATAAGAGAAGAAACAACCATAGAA
>JAFUFG010000138.1 GCA_017470045.1 Bacilli bacterium
ATATTCAAGCAAAAAATATTGTAAATAAATTAAATACCATTCAACAAAAATATAAGAATAAAAGTGCTATACAAAAAGAAATCATTTATCAAGTACATAATCTAAGAGAAATGATTAATATTATTAATGAGAATAATTATGGTAGTGAAAAAAACTTTAAATATTTTATGGAAAATCGTTTTGTAGACGAAGCAAGTAATATTATTATTCGTGATTTAGCGCGTTCCAGTAAAGAACTACCGATCATGAAAAATACAAAAAAGGGTCAATCTGAATTAGAAAAATTAGTACGATTAAATTTATCTATGTTTTGTATTAATCTAAATAATGAAGCATTCTATGATACTTATAAACAAAGTGAGGATTTAATCAAAGATAAAGTCTATGATAAATTAGCAACCAAATATATGAAATCGATTCTTACCGATGATGAAGTATTATATGAATTAAATCAAGATCATTTATTAGATATTAATCCAACTACAAATCGTCAAATCTTAGATTCGAATTTTATTATGGAAAACTTAAATCGTAATACGATTAAGAATTTTGAAGGATACAATGTCGAACAATTAGCTTCCTTAATTAAGAAACCTAATACTTCACAAACAAGAGAAGAGATTATCGATAACATTGATACCTATGTAGGAGTAATTAATGAATTAGATCGAATTCTAAAAACAAATCCTACAGAAGAAGCAGAATTAGCAAGAGAATTAGTCAATTATGATTTATTAGAAATGCTAGTATTAAAAGATTATCAAATAGAATTTGCTAGACGTTCTATGCATAATAAAATAAAAGAAGCAATTAAAAATGAAACAAATCAATTATTAAACCAAAGAATTACTCCATATGATGGGGTAAAGAAACATTATCATTTAAATAAGCTATACAATGGAAATAAAAAAGATAATCCATTAGTAGAGCTAGTACAAGAATTAAATCAAAATGATGGTTTAATGTTAGAAGAAGAATTATATAAAGTAGAAACTCAAGCAAGAAGAACGCTATTTGACAAAGATGTTTTGAAAACAAAAATGAATTATGAAAAATATGAGGATCTACCAGATATTACAAATTTAAATAATAAATATGATATGGTAGAAATGATTTATTTATTAACTGCAAATGACAAGGTAAAAGAAGAACTATATAATATCTATAGTCAAAACTATGAAGAAGTAGAGGAGTTTATTCCATCCATCAATTATTTAAAGATTGCTGAAAAGTCTGAGGTAATCGCTGAGATTGGTAGAATCCAAGATTATTCTCCTATTGTACGAAGAGTAAGAGAAGAAATAGAATATAATACTGGTAGTATAGAAAAACCAGTAGATTCTTATATGAACAACCAATATGCGAATGACCGAAATGAGAAATTCAATAATACTTATTTATTTGAATTTTTAAAAACATCAGATACTTCAAATGCAATTTATATTTCTCCTGGAACAGAAATGAATACTTTCCATATGTCTCATGCATTAAAAGATATTCCAGTTACAAGTTTAGGAGCCGATAAAACACAAATCATTGCACAAGTAGACAATTCATCGAATTATTTACCAACACCGTTAGGATATGATAAAGACTTAGTCGCTACGGTAAAATCGAGTGATCGTATTATAATAGAAAAACCAATTAAAATATCGAATCCGGTTATTGAAGGATATAAGAAAAATCATAATATCGCTTTTAATACAATTCATGTAGTAGAAAAAGAAAAAAATGATATTGAAAAAGTAGAAAATGAAATTGGTAAATTAAATAAAAATAATGTAGTAAATAATTTAGAAAAGAATGATTCTTTATTATTTAAAAAGATACCTTATGAAACAAAAGAGTATGAACCAAAACATAATAAGAATTATGAAATACATAACTATGTACAAGATCAAAAAGAAGAAATTAATCGAATGTTAAGTTCTGATCATGTTCCAATCCATTCTTTTGTTGGAAATAAGAAAAATGATTTAAATAGTATGTTTGATGATACGACAGATAATTCATCAAGTAATAAAAATCAAAAATAAGGAGGAATAGTATGAACGATAGAAGTATTTTAAATAAATTTAATTATCATTTAGTAATGCATTATAAAACGATTCATTATAACGAATTTAAAGTATTGTCGGAACGAAATTATGAATCACTAACAGTTCCTCTTATCGATTTAATATCATTATATATAATTGATTATGATAATTTAAATGGAGAAATCTATTCAAAAACAGAACAAGCAACAGTTGCTAGAATCCTATTAATATTGGAGAAAGATTATAATGCAAATTTAGAAATTACAACAGAAGATCTAAAAA
>JAFUFG010000139.1 GCA_017470045.1 Bacilli bacterium
TCCAAAACAGTATCTGAAAAAGTTTTTTCCGAATTAGAAAGAGTAGAAATACCTTCAGTAGTACTATTATTTTCATACAATAATCCACTCTCAACCTCAGAAATAAACTCATTAAACATTTTCTCAACAGTTTCGACTCTACTAAGAAATTCCTCATCCGATAAAGGATTGTCAACATTTAAATCAACAAAATGTTTACATACTTCATTATTAATTCGTTCAATTAATACATTTAGCCCATCTTCTGATAACTTATTTCCATAGACTTCCCTTATTCTATCACTTATAGAATTCTTTATATTTTCTAATTCATTTAATTGATTTTGAGATTGTTTATAAGAACTAGCTGTTATTATTGCATCTCCTTCATCGAGCTCAAAAGAATGATTTTCTTCACTATCTTCTAATGTCCTTAAAGTGCTCTGAATAAATGCTTCTATCTCTTCTGGAGTATGAATATTCATCTCTTCTCTTTCTAATTCTCTTATGTTTTCAGCAATTTCTTCTTCAGAAAGCTGATCACCATATAATTCTCTTAATCTTGACTCCACATAAGTATTCAATTTTTCTAAAGAATCTATTTGAGAAGTATTTTCAACACTTGCAACTTCTTGATAACTACTATAGTCTTTTTCAATCGAATTGATTAAATCTGATAAGTATTCTTCTGATAATTCAATTCCTAAAAGTTCTTTAACAGACTGAATAATTTCTTGTCTTAATTCTGGATTGTTAACTATACTTTGAATTCCATTACTAGTAACATGAGGTAAGTTCATAATAAAACTAGTCAAAGCAGCATAAACTGCATCTTTCCCCATTCTAGCAATTGCCTCATCCATCGTAACAATCTTATGATATAAAACAGATTCTAATAAAATATCAAAGAAATTTCTTCCACAAGCAGTACTCATTTCTTTTGGCATAGCTAAAAGTAGATTTTTAAAAGTTTCAATACGTTGAGTTCCAATAAAAGGTAAAGTTCCAAAAACTCTTCTTAAAAAAGAATTTCCTAAACTGGAAACAAGACTATACAATACAGCTGTTCCAGAATCACTACCCTCTAACATTTTTTGATGGTATTTACTTCCAGCACCAGATAATGTCATAGCAACCATACCAAATAGAGGACTAACAGCACTAATTAAAGAATTAGGAAGCATACCACCAATTCCATTAAATAATTGATAAACATCATCACTAATATTTAATTTACCACTATAGTCAACAGTAAAATCAATCTCTGAAGTACTATTTCCTTCTTCATCAATCAATCCTTTTTCCTTCTTAATACTTTCTGGTTGCAATAATAAGGTAATATACATAACAACATAGTCATTGACACTACGATATCGTTGATTATTATTAAAGGCAGTTAGTCCTTCTCCAAAGCCACGAATACCATCAGCTAAACCTTTCAATGAAACAACAGATGTCCTTTCTAAAGCTTCAGCTATACTTCCACCTTCACTTATTATTTTTTGGAATGCAATTACTTCTTGTATAGCAATTGTTTTATTAATCTCATCCATCATGACATTTAAATATTGATTAGCAGCATCTAATCCTTGGGTAGCATAAATATAATTATACATTTTTAAAAAGTCAGGATTAATATCAGAAGCTAATAATAGCGCATCTAATTTTTCAGTATCTAAATCTGTAACAACTAAATTAGAATAACTAGTAAGTTGAGAACTTCTTTCAATAATAGTTTTAAAGAATACAGCAGGACTAATATTTCCTACTTTCTCAACATAATCTTGATAAGAAATAAATCCATCATCTACCAATAAATATAGTTGAGAATCATCAAATTGCCATTCATAATTAAAAGACTGATAATTCTCATCTTCCAGCATATTTTGATAAGGGAGCATATCAATCATGTGATTTATCTCTCTCAAAGAAAACTCTGTTTGGGCCTTAGTTGAATTTAAATAATTCAAAAATTGAATAACATCTCCAAATGTTTGATAATGATTCTCTCCATTCATTTCATTTAATTCGTCTATAATGGGTTGATACTTTTTATTAACATCCCTTTCTGCTTCATCGCGTTTTTCTTTAGCAGAAGAATCAACAGAGTAAATAATAGAAAGAAAATCTTCTCTACTCATAGTTTCTAAATCATCAACTGAAATAGTATCCATAATTTTTTGCTCAACTTCAGAAGAAGCATCTCTACGAACAATGATATCTTGATAATAACGTTTAGCATCATTCTCAATAGAAACAACTTCATTTTGATATTCACTTTGATAATCATTAATCGATTGGCTAACTGTTTCTTGACGCTTATTTTCTATAACTTCTACTATCGTACGACTTGTTTCATCAATAGCAGTGAGTGTTGCCTCTTGTGTATCTCTAGAAGCACAAAGATAATCTAAATCACTATAATTATTAGAGTTAGCATCACCTAAGAATGAATCAAAATCAATAGTCTCAGAAGAATTATCACTATAAGTTCGATTATGAAATTCAACAGAACTCTCTTTTACACTTTTTCGAATATTTTCAACAATCTTAGAATTATTAATTAATTTTCCAACATTTTCAAACATAGAAACACCATCTCATCATATCTTGTACAATATAAATATACAACAAAATCAAAAAAAAAGAAAGGAGTTTATCCTTCCTTAAAAATTATCGACGTTTATGAGCAGTTTCTTCTCTATCACCATATAGTTCATCAAACATATCAGCCATCTCTTCATCATTTTCTTGAACTGCTCTACCTTTATTTGCACCAGTGAAGGCAGCACTCTTGCTCATATCATCCGTAACACGATGAACAAAAGCAAGCGAAGCAACAGAACCTAAGAAAGTAGTAAGCATATCACTAGGTAAATGTGATAAAGCAGTAACTTGAGCAGCAGTTAACCCAGACAATGTACCAGCTAAATCAGTAACATCAACAGCAGCTTGATTCATATTAGCAATAGCATTTGGATGATTAACAACATATTGCATTGCTTGTTGAATACCATGTAAATCAAACTGAGGATGACTAGCAGCATAAGGTTTTAGAACATTTAAGCACTGATTGATAATATGATTAGATTGTGCTTGACAATTATTAGCAATTCTAGCCAATTGTTGTAAAGCTTGAGCTTCTGTAATAAGTCCTTGCCCACGCTGAATAGCAACTTGCGTTATACCACTACTTGCTTGATCAAAGAATGAATTATAAGTAGCATGATTAGCAGCATCAGCAGCATGATAAGCACTATCGAAGTTACCCCAACCAAACTCATCCATTGCAGCTCTTTCTAATCCAGTACCATTAGCATGAGCAGCTTGATAGATTTGGGCTTCCATTCCTTCTTGGAAAGCTCCGCGCTTTCCTTCGATTTGTTGACCTACCTGCCTAGCATAACCAATTGCTTGTGCATTTTGAGCATTTGCTTGATTTGCCATTTGTTGTTGCTGTTGAAGCAATCTACGAGACTCAGTAACATGAGTTCTAAAAGCATTTACAGCACTAACAACAGATGTAGCAATAGCAATAGAAGCAAATAAATCTTTTAAGAATGGATCATCACGATAATCAAATGGAACAGCAAGTGGAGTATAGTATTTCTTACCAGTACTACGTTCTCCAAAAATGCTTTTTCTAGTTTCACTATTACTATAATAACAATGCTCTAGATTCATGAAATTCTCAACAATTCCAACATTATCATTACTATGCATAGAGTCCTTTAAACCTTGTCCAAAACGACCAAGTTGAGCTGACAATTCATTGTCATAATCATAAGTTTTAGCAAATCGCATACCTACATATGACAATTTTGTTGCAACAGCTTTAAAGTCTTCTTCCATGCCATGAATTCCATCACTTAATAAATGGTTTGCTTTACTTCTAGCATCTTCAATCTTAATAATCAATGGTCCTGCTTGATCACATAATGTCTTTCTAGCTTGTAAACAAGCCTCTCTTTCAGCATCATCTTTAAACACACCACGATCCAATTTTTTATTAAGTTCTTGAATTTGTAATAACAATGGATATAACGCTTTATAATAGCCCTTAATTTCAGCATTAAGTTTAGCAACTTTTTTCATTCCATAATCTCTAAGTACACGTAAAATAACATCATTAATAGCAACATTCATATTTTGCTTTAATTCAGACCCACGATAATCACGGAATAATACTTCTAACTCTTCTTCTGGTAAATTTCTTAATCGGTTTTCTAACTCAGCAATTACCTTGCGTCCTTTTTCAGAGGATAACAAACGAGACGCATATTTATTTAATAGACCTCCAGCCAAAGGAACAACACCTGAAAGCACATGAACGATATTATACATATAATTACCAGAATGAATATCACTTAAGAATCCACCAAGAGGATCTGAATGAAAAGCATAATAACGTTTAGCATCTTTTCTACCAATCGTCAATCCAGTTGTAACTTCATCTAATATTTTTAAATAATGTTTTTCTGGTTTTTTCAATCGAACATCTACATAATGAATATTGATTTTTGGATTATAACTATTCTTAGCAATTCCTTTAATCATTTCATGAGCATCATTACTAATCTTATAGCAATCTTCTCCATTAACATTAGTAGTAGCACCAACAGGTGGTATATAGAACCTTTCTAATACCTCATCTGTTGCATAAATTTGATTATTATCACTTAAATCGCGATACAAAGTAATATCAACATTTTCAATCGTATCTTCAATCTTTTTCTCAAACTTTCTCATCTCAACAGTAATAATAGGATTAATACTCTTATTTGCTAAGTCTTTTATAGTTTGAACGATATCAGCACTAATTGGATAACTTTCTAAACCGAAGATAGATTCACTAGTACCACTAGGTGTAATTCCAAAACGAGATAAAATATCAATACTAGCAAAAATATCAGAAGGATCTTGACTATTCTCAAACAAAACAATCGTTTCTTTTTCACGTTGAATTGGTTCATATTCAATAGATATTCTTGGGTCAACACTTTCAGAAGCAAGTTGCTTAATCTGATCATGTTCATCAACACTAATTAGATATAAGTCTTTTCCAGCAATTTTTATAACACTACTAGTAGGTGTAATTCCAAAACGATCTAATATTTCTTTTGTTGCAAAGAACATATCTGGATCATCAACATCTCGATAAATTGTAATTACATCTTCATCAATAACATCTTTTTCTTTTTCAAGTTCAACATCTACATATTCAACAACAATCTTTGGATTTGTACTGCTAAGAGCATATCCTTTAATAGCATCTTCTTCTTCAGTAGTAAGTCTGTAGCATTCTTCACCTTGAATTGTTATCTTATCACCAAGTGGAGTTAAACTAA
>JAFUFG010000140.1 GCA_017470045.1 Bacilli bacterium
AAAACAGATAATTCTCCAGTACTCTATAAAGTACCATTTACCTTTGCATTAATCATATCTTTTAAAGTAACAAGAGTTTGATAAGTAGAATCATCTACTTGTCCTTCTAAAGATAATATAGCTTGATCTAAAAATTCACTACTAGTAACAGTATCTTTTCCTAAACTTTCAAAAATACTAGCAATCATATTTGCATCTAAATTTGAAAACAATACTTGAATAGAATCTTGTCCTAATTCTACATTCGTATTTTCTTTCATAGTTTGATAAGTACTCATTAAACCTTCTAATTTAGAAGTATCGATATTATCAAAATATCCTTGTTCGGAATATTCTTTAAAAGTACTCATAAACTCTTCTACCGTAGTATTCTTAGAAGCTAATTCCTCTAAATTTTTATAAGTTAAAACAGCAATTACTTTTTCTTCTGGAATATTTAAAGTACTTGCAAGTTCACTACTACTCATTGTCTTATCAACAACATTAGTATCACTAAAAGTATATAGTTGTTTTAAAGAAGAAATAGTAGCATCATCAAATAAAGAAGAATACTCTGGATTCGTAGAAACATCTTCTAATATATATCTAGCAAATTCATGCATCGTAATACGTGTATCTACTCCATGAATACTTGCATAATAAACATAAAGATCACTCATTTTAGAAGAATCAATTCCAAATACTTGACCCATTTCATTTGCATCCATACTACGATATAAATCATTAATATCAATAAATTGTCTTAATACATTTAAACGACTTCTTGTATTCGCATCTACATATTTCGAAAATTCCGGATTCGTTAAAATATCCGAATCAATAAAACGAACAAAATCCGCAATTGTTAAATTCGCCGTAACACTCTTTGAATGATATAAAAGAAGTAATTGTTCCACTTCATTCTTAGATAAACCTAAAATATTAGCAAGTTACTCCGCATTTCGAAGTCTTTCGATTTCAGCTGGATTCGCAAAGTTCTTTAATCTTGCAATATTATCTCTCATATCCGCATCTACATCTTTGCTAAATTCTTCATTCGTATAAATATCATTCTCAATAAAACGAATAAATCCATCTAAAGGTACAGTACCAGTACGATCTCCATGATAATAGTTATAATAAATAATTCTTAATAAATAATCATCAATCTCAACATCTTTTCCTAAATCACTCATCTTAGGTTTTAATTCTTGATATTGTAATTTTTGATTTAACGTATTTCCATAACAAAGTACTTGTGTAACTTTTTTATCATGAATACTTCTACAGAATTTTGTAATCTCTTCCTCATTATCATTTTGATAAATAATAGCCATTTGATTATTAGATTCAAATACTTGTGCTACTTGATCATTCTCTTTTGAAGTATAAAGAATTTGTAAGTTACCTTTTAATAAGAAAGCACCTACAAAGATAAGAACAATTAGAATTAATGCAGGATAACGAAGAGTATAACTCCATCTACCAAAAATACTCATATTAATCTCTAAATGCTTCTTCTTTGTTTTTTCAATCCATTTATCAAAGATTAGAATAAGACCTGGAAGTACACAGAAAATAGAAATTAAACTAAGTAGTACACCTTTTGCTAAAACAAAACCTAAATCTTTTCCAATAGTAAAGGACATAAATACTAAAGCAAGTAATCCAACAATCGTAGTAACAGAAGAACTACTAATTGAACTAAAAGCATTATGTAGCGCTACTTTCATAGCTTCTTTATTATCTTTCATCTTAGCTTTTTCTTGTGTATAACGATTCATTAACATAATAGAATAATCCATAGATAATGCCATTTGTAATACCGCGCAAATACTATCTGTAATATTCGATACAGAATCAAACATAATATTAGAACCCTTATTAATAAATACTGCTAATCCAATCGTAAATAAGAATAAGAAAGGTTCTACATAAGAATCACACATAATGATTAAAATAATCATAGCAGCAGCCACTGCTAATACAAGAATATAGAAATCAACGACAGGTTGGTTTTCTTCATAAATCGTACCAGATAAACCAATGTGGTCTTCTTTATAATCAGTAGATACTCGGTCATAAACTTCTTTTGCTTCTTTACTAGAAGCAGGATAATCTACATTTAATTGATAAAGAGTATATCCATCTTTATGATATTCATCCGTATCATCAAAATCAACACTCTCTACGTATTTGATTTTCTTTAATTCTTCGAATGTCTTTTCTTCATCTTTCACATCTGGAAACATAACAAGTAATGTAGAAGTTGGAAGTTCACCAAATTCGTCCATCATAATATCATTTCCAATTTTTGTTTCATTATTATTAGGTAAATATTTCTTAATATCATCATTGATTGTAACATGTCCCATAAGTACCATAGAAATACCCGTTAGAACAAGAAATAACGCAATAACAGCATAACGTTGATCAACAATGAAGTTTGCTATCTTTTTCATATAAGTCCCCCTATTTCCGACTACAAGTAAGATAATACCAAAAAACAAAACAAAAAGAAAGGACAAATTATTAGACTTTGTCTAAATTTATAGGATTTTTTGTAAAATAATGGTAAAATACAGGAAGAGGTGTCCTATGAAAGTAAAAAAGATTAATAAATCATCCATTCAAACAGCAGAAAATATTAAATCCGCATTTGCAGAATTGCTATCCGAAAAAAACTCCATTAATAATATAACCGTAGTAGATATCGTAAAGAAAGCTGGTATTGCTAGAAGTTCTTTCTATACCCATTACGATAGTATCAATGATGTAATCCGTGAAATTCAAGATGATACATTAGAAGTTCTTACAAAAAATACAGAAAATATAAAAAACTTAGAAGACGTAGATCAATACCTAGATGAAGTAATGAACTATTTAAAAGAAAATGAAGACTTCTACTCTCTTCTACTACAAAGTAATGAACCATTATACTATGTATTAGGAATTCACAAAATCATCACTAAAAAATTATATGAAACACTTCTTCCATATAGAATAAAAAATCTAGAGTTAAACGTAGATTTCTTTACATCGGGAGCAACCGAAATAGTAATGAAATACTTCCGAAAAGAAATCAATACAACTCTAGAAGAAATCAATATTTATATGAAAGAACAATTTAAAAAGATATTCTTTTCGTAAGAATATCTTTTATTTTAGAATAATTAAAGATTCATTATATTCTCTTATTGCTTTTACAATTTCACTCTTATATTTCTTATCAAAATAGAAGAAATAATTATAATCTAAAATAATATTAACAGAATGTTTTCCAACAACTACTCCACGAATATGAGCCCAACCTACTTTTAATCCTAAATCCGTATCTAATCCAAAAGTAATTCCGTTCTCATCAATCGTAAGTTCTCCTTCATCACTTCTTGTAAAGAAGAAAGCACATAGTAATGGAATCATTGCATTAATGATGACATAGATAAAACATGTTAAAGACAAACAAAATAAGAAGAAAGATAAAAACGTATAATAGTTTGTCGCAAGTATTAACATCATAAATAAGAAAAGTAATGATAATATTACTTGTAAACTAGTAATACTTAAAAATCCCATATACTTTACTTTACGATTACGTAAGATTTTATCTCGGAAAATAGATATTCCTAAAGAATCATTAAATATTTTTAAATAATTTCCTTTTGTAGTTTGATATTTTACTGTCGTCATAGCCAACACTCCTATTCTAGAAATAGTATAACATAGAATCTCTAAAAAAAATAGAAAGAAATAAAAAAAGAAGCATTATTGCTTCTTTCTATCAATCACAAATGGAACTGCGATAATAATTAAGAAAATAATAACTAAGATAATATAGAATGTAGAATTTGTCTTTGTAAGACTTTCTTTTTCTGGTTTATCCTTTTTCTTCTTATCATCTTTTTTGTCTTCTTTTGTAGCGACTTCATCTTCTTTTTCTTCTTCGTCGTCTGCTAAAGAATCAACAATTACACTTGTGTAAGAATTTGATACGACACTGTTACTTGTAGCAGTAGCAACAGGCGTTGTTGTAGAAGTATCTTCTGAAGGCTCTTCAGTAGTAGCTTCTTGAATTGTTAATGTAGTATAAGCACTCTTACCATCAGAATAAGTAATGATTACATCATATGTTCCTGCACTTAATGATTTTAAATAATCATTTGTAAAAGTAACTTTTGTTCCTTCTGCAGTATAACCACTATGTAATACTTCGTTATCTACAATAACTTGTTTTAATTCAGCTTCACTATTAGTAGTTAATGTTAAATCTCCACTATCATCAGAACTTAAAGTAGTGTTTCCACCCTCTGTAACTTCATAAGCTTCTTCTGCAGCTTCAGTACGATAAACTCCATAATAATAGAAATATTTTTTTCCATTCATATCAAAAGCATAATAGTATGGATTATATTCTTTACCATCAATTACTAACTTATAACTAGGTGAACCATATTCATCATATGTAACATTAAGATTTGTATTATCCCCTAAAGTAAAGAATATAGTATAGTAATATGTTATTCCACTTTCAAAAGTCTCAAATGGAATTTCATCTTCACTTAATAAGGAAGAATCTTTATAGTTAACATAGAATTGATATTCCTCTACATCACTAGTAGGAGCTACATCATAATGCCATGCTTCATTACCAATAATTACTTTACCTTCAAAACTAGAATCAACTTAATC
>JAFUFG010000141.1 GCA_017470045.1 Bacilli bacterium
GATTGCCATGAAATAACGTTAGAAGAATTTCTAGATTATTATAATCAAGATAAAACAAAACAAGAAAATACGATTTGGAATATCGAGAAAAACTATACCGCTATTTTTATGACCAAAGATACTCATGATAAGTTAAAACAAAAAGTAGGTAGAAGTGTATCTTTAGTTTATCCAGCAGCCGATTGTGCAATCGTAAGATATTATGATAAGAAAAAGAATGTTATCGGTCTTACACATTCGAATGGTTGGTATACTGGAGAAAACCTAGTAGGAAAGATGACCGATTATATGAAGAATCATTTTCGTTCAAATTTAGAAGATATTGAAGTATACGTAGGAGCATTTGCTCATTCCGACTGGATTTATAATGGTATTCCTCCATTTGTTGGAAAACAATTAGAAGACGGAAGTATAGAATATCGAGGAGAATGGAAAAAATATATTGAAAAGTTAGATCAAAATAAGATAAAAATAAATTATGGAGATTTATTATATAAGCAAATAATAGAATCCGGAATTTCAAATAATAATTTATACTTTAGCAAAGAGAATACATTGTTTGAAAAAGACTATTATTCTCATGCCAGAAGTATGAATACCAAAGAAAAAGAAGGAAGAAATTTATTTGGAATCAGCTTTGATGTTGAAAATATAATAAATCATAAAGAAGAAAATGGAACGATATTAAGATAAGGAATAGGTGAGAATATGAAAAAATTAAACGAATTATTTCCAGAAGTAGATAGTGAAGTAGAAATTAAGTCAATTAAGATTAATTCAAAAGAAGTAGAACCAGGGGACTTATTTGTATGTACAATGGGTGTTACTGCAGATAGACATGACTTTATTGATTCTGCAATCGAAAATGGTGCTAGTGCTATTGTAGTAAGCAAAGAAGTAGGAAAGAAATCTGTTCCTATTGTGCGAGTAGAAAATACAAATGAAGAATTACCATATTTATGTCAAAGATTCTATGATTTTCCAGATAAGAAAATGACTATGATTGGAGTTACTGGTACAGATGGTAAAACCACTACAACAACAATTGTTCAAGCACTTATTGGAGATGATAAATGTGGTTATATTGGAACAAATGGAAGAAGTTGTAAAGGCTTTGTTGGAGATAATCCAAATACAACACCAGATGCTCATAACCTATACAATTATCTAAATGATTTCGTAGAACATCATTGTAAATACACTGCAATGGAAGCAAGCAGTGAAGCATTCTTCCGTAATCGTCTAGTTGCAACAACATATAATGTATCTGCAATAACAAATGTAACTAGTGAACATTTAAACATTCATGGTTCATTTGAAAACTATTTAGAATGCAAAAAACAATTATTTAGACAAACGAATATTGATGGATATTCCATCTTAAATAAAGATGATTACTATTATGATCAAATCCGTGAGGCATGCATTTCCAATGTATTAACTTATGGAGTAGGAGAAGAAAACTCTCTTCAAATTGTAAAATTTACGGTTCATCCTCATAGCACAGATATCGTATTCAAACACAAAGGAAAAGAATATGCATTTTCAA
>JAFUFG010000142.1 GCA_017470045.1 Bacilli bacterium
AATAAGATTAAGAGTTTCGATGAAGTATCTGTAGTAAGATATGGAGAAGGAATGGTAGATCAATTAATTCAAGCATTCTCTTCAATTGAAAAAATAACTTACGCAGTAGTACTTGCATTAATCTTAGTAACGATCTTCTTAATCGTAAATACCATTAAATTAACAATCGATGCAAGAAAGAAAGAAATTTCTATCATGCGTTTAGTAGGAGCAAGTAATATTAGTATTAAGACCCCATTCGTAATTGAAGGTATGATCTTAGGTTTACTTGGATCTATCATACCAGTAATCTTTACAACTTATGGTTATATCGCTTTCTATCAACATTTTGATGGTCATCTATTCTCAGAATTAATTAAATTAATCGAACCAGAACCATTTATTTATAATGCCTCTGGAATCGTTATTATAATAGGAATACTTGTCGGTATGGTTGGTAGTGCCGGAGCCGTTAAGAGATACTTAAAAGTATAATGAGAAAACGATTAATTAGTATATTAACAATTGTATTAGTATCAGTATTAATACTACCAATCGATACGAAAGCAATTACGTTAAGAGAATACGAAGATAAAGTAAATCAATATACCAAAGAGTTGAATGATAAAAATAATGATATTGCAATTAGTAAAAAGAAATTAGAAGAAATTCAAAAGAAAATAACGGAATATGAAGGACAAATTCAAGCTGCACAACAAGAAACAGAACGACTAGAAGCAGAAATCCAAAAGAATAATGAAGAAATTAAAGCGAAAAATGCAGAAAGTAAGAAAATCATTGAATATTATCAAGTAAGCAACGGAGAAAACGCTTATCTAGAATATGCTTTTGGAGCAACTTCTATTACCGATATGATCTATCGTATGTCTATTGTAGAACAATTAACAGAATACAATGATAGAGTAATGAAAGAGTTACAAGCATTAATCGATGCGAACAAACAAAAGCAAGCAGAACTTGCAAAGAAACAAGAAGAATTAAGAGAATTAAATAAAAAACTTGCAGAAGAAGCTGCTAAAGTAAAAGGAAATATCTCTAGTATGGAAGGTATGGTACCAAATATTAAAGGTCAATTATCATACTACCAACAAAGAGTAAAATATTATAAGAGTATCGGTTGTGAATCCGATGACCAAATTGGTATCGATTGTGATAGACCAGTGCCTGCTAGAGGAGGCGGATCTATTGCTGGAGCAAACGGCTTTGTATTCCCAGTAGATGCATCTTACAGAATTACAACAGGTTATTATTGGGATCAAGGTGGACATAAAGGAATCGATATTGGAAAATATTGTGGAGCTCCAATTAAAGCAGTAGCTGCTGGTAGAGTATACTATGTAGGTAATGGAAAAGACTTATATGGAGCAAAAATGGTTATGATTGTCCACAACGTTGGAGGTAGACTAGTTTATTCTCAATACGCCCATTTAAATGGATATGCCGTAAGAGAAGGACAAGATGTCTACGCTGGACAAACAGTTGGATATATGGGTAACTCAGGTTATTCATTTGGATGTCACTTACACTTAGAAATGTCTGAAGATTTAGGTTGGGATTATCCAGATCCAGGTAACTACTATAGATACATTCGTAAGATTGTTAATCCATATAAATATATACCAGGATAAAAAATAAAGAGAGGTTAACCTCTCTTTTTTGTATTTAAAAATCAATTATAGTACTTTAAATTCTTCTTGAATATTTTCTGTTAAATCTCCATTACGTACTATTTCTACCATGTGATCTTTTTCACGAACAATAGTAGAAGCACCACGATAGATTGTTCCACCATCATAGATAAAGTCTACATTCTTACGAATAGAGTCTTCTAATAATTCAATACGAGTAATTGTCTCACTAGAAGAAATATTCGCACTTGTAGCAACAATAGGATGACCAAGCATAGCAATTGCTTCCTGTAAATCTTTATCATCTGGAATACGAATTCCAACATCTTCCAATCCAGAAGTAACAATCTCTGGAATAGAATCCGCTTTTTTTACTAATACCGTTAGTGGTCCAGGAGCAAACGTATCATACAATTTCTTTTCTAAACGAGATAAACTTTTCGTATACTCCTTAAGCATCTCCATATCAGAAACTAAAATAACCATTGGTTTTTTATAACTGCGTTTCTTTAATTGATATACTTTATCTACTGCTTCTTCATTTAAAGCATCACAGACAATTCCATATACAGTATCGGTAGGAATAACTGCAATACCACCTTTTTTTAATACTTTGACTAATTCTTCTTTGTTCATATTGATCACTTCCAAGAAATATTATACCAAACAAAAAGAGAAATGAAAAATTTCTCTATTTATATTGCATTTCTAAAGTATTCTTATCTTCCTTAGTATTAGAACTTTCTTCAAACATAGCATCTAATGCAGATTGCTCTAATTTTGGTGTAACCATATCGGCTTCATAACTTTCTGCATCACATCTCATTTGCTTTTGTAAGATACCTAAATCGGTAATAGTATCAGCATCATAAAAATCATCTGGTCCATAACCATGTTTACGGCATACCTCTGCTTTCTTTCTATTATAGATTGCATTATACTCTTCAAATGGTTCACGTTCCTTTAAGATACGATTACGGTAATCTTCTAACACATCCATTAATTCTGCTTTTGATAAATCACCAGTATCTTCACTTTTATGAATCTTTTTGGTTAAACGATCTGCACGATCATACTCTGCATAATTATCTTTAATAAATTGTTGTTGCTCTTTGGTAAAAATATTTAATTCCATAATTTACCTCCTATTCTAACTTAATCATAATAATTCCAAAATGGAAAGTCAATTAAGAAACAGAAAGTAGACACTTTTCATTGTCCAATAATTATAGTATAATACGAGAAGAAAAAAAGGACTGATACAATGAGCACAAATACAAAATTCAATCGAATTATAAAACAAATCTGTGAAGAAAAAGGAATCAACTATACATTATTATCAAGAGACTGGATAACGATGTTGGAATATCAAGGAAAGACTAGATTTATTTCTGGGTTTCAATTTGATTTAAATGATCATGCATTAGGTAGTATTATGGATGATAAGTATGCTTTATATGACGTATTAAGAGCAAAAGATATACCAGTAGCAGAACACCACATTCTATTTAAAGATACGAATACCAATGACTATGCAGAAGGCCATAACAAAAAAGATTTAGTAAGAGACTTCTTTCAAAAACACAAAGAAATTGTTTTAAAATCCAATACAGGTTCTTGTGGAACTGGTGTTTTTAAAATTACGAACAAAGAGGATTTAGAAGAAGTATTAGACAATCTTTTACAAAAGAATCATTCGATTAGTTATTGCCCATTTTATCCTATAAAAAGTGAATACCGAATGATTGTATTAGATGGAGAAATTCAATTAATGTATAAAAAGATAAAGCCAGTCGTAATTGGAAATGGGCAAGATACAATAAAAGACTTACTATTAGCTTTTAATCAACCATACTTTAAAGATAAATTAGAAGAGGATAAATATAACGAAGTTCTTCCAAAAGGAGAAGTCTTTGAATATGATTGGAGATTTAATCTATCAAGAGGAGCAGCAATTTCTACTCAAATAGAAGATTATAAAAGACAAAAGTTAGTTGGAATAAAAAATGAATTGTGTAAAATATTCCGTATTGGGTTTGCTAGTATAGATGTAATAGAAACCGAAGAGGATTTCTTAGTACTAGAATTAAATAGTGGCGTAATGACAGAAAATATAATGGAATTAATCGATAACGGAGAAGAATTCGTAAAATATATTTATTCCAATGCGATAGATAAAATGTTTCAATAAAAATATCCACAGAAATTGTGGATATTTTTTTACTTTACAGTGGAAAAGAAAAAAAGAAATGGAAGAATGAAGAAAAGTTGATATACTATAAGAGAATAGAGGTGATAGATATGGATTGCCCTGCTTGTGGAACGAAGAATAACGAAACTGCAAAAACTTGTACTAGCTGTGGAACAACTCTTGTAGAAGATACAGTACCAGTACAAACACCAAATCCGCAACCAGAAGTTATGACCAATGATTTTAATGAACAGTTTATTTATAATAATCAAGCAAATTTTAATAGTGCTCCATTAGAACAAACACATCAAGTAAATCAACCAGTTGAAAATCAAAATCCAACTCCTTATGTAAATCCAAATAGCTATAATCCATATAAAACACCACCAAAAAAGAAATCCTTAGCATCCGTAATAGTATTCGCATCTATCTTAGTATCTGCAATATCCTTAGGATTTTTATCATTATTATTCTTTATGGAGGAAGAAGAATATATCAATATATATGCTTGTTCTGTTTATTATGAGAATATGCCTCCAAAAGAAATGTCCTTTAATATTACATTCGAACTAACAAAAGATTCAAAATTCTCATTCAAATTAGACGATAATAATTATATGGAAGGAGATTACGAAGTCTTAGACTCTAGAACAGATGGAGAAAATTCAGCATATACAATGAATTTAAATGCGACAATTCGTGTAATTGCCGGAGAAAAACAAATAGAACAATTTAGTTAAGAGTATACCTTTACTTTTATAGGAGAAGATGCTTATTTAAAAAGTAGCAATAGTGATAATATATATATCTGTAATAGAACGGAGTAGAAATACTCCTTTTTTCTTGTTATAATTTTGAATGGAGGTTATATTATGAAAATCGTATCATGGAATGTAGCAGGCTTAAGAGCTTGTTTAAATAAAGGATTAGATCGTTTTTTTGAGAGTGAAGGAGCAGATGTTTATTGTTTTCAAGAATCTAAAGTAACAGAAGAACAAAATCCATTTCATCCTGCTTTATATAAGGAATATTTATATCCAGCACAAAAGAAAGGGTACTCTGGTACATTAGTTTATTCCAAAGTAGAACCATTAAATGTCACTTATGGAATTGAAGACGAAGAATATGACAATGAAGGTAGAACAATCACTTTAGAATTCGAAAACTTTTACTTAGTAAATAGTTATGTACCAAATGTAAAGAGAGACTTATCTAGATTAGACTCTCGTATGAGATTTGAAGAATTAATCAAAGAATATCTACAAGGTTTAACAAAAAAGAAAAACGTCGTATATTGTGGAGATTTAAATGTCGCTCACGAAGAAATTGATATTAAAAATGCCAAAGGAAACCGTGGAAACGCTGGATTTACAGATGAAGAACGTGCCAAAATGACAGAATTATTAAATGCTGGTTTTATTGATACTTTCCGTCATTTTAATCCAGACACTCAAAAATTCTCTTGGTGGAGTTATATGGCAAATGCTAGAAGTAAAGACATTGGTTGGAGAATTGATTATTTCTTAGTAAACAAAGACTTTATCGATAAGGTAAAAGATACAAAAATATATACCGAAGTAATGGGATCAGACCATTGTCCAATAGGTATTGAAATAGAAGATTAGAAAAGGAATTTGCATTTTCACAAATTCCTTTTAATTATGGTATAATTATACTAGTATAGGAGGATAGCGAGATGGTTAGTAAACTAAAAAATCTATTCTTAATTATAGTCATAATACTTTTTTCGGTAATATATGTAAAAGCTGATAGCAATAATAGTGATTTAACAATACAAAATATAGAAATAATTGATAAAGCCGATACTATGGATTCTAGTGTAGAGTTGAATCCGATTAGTAACATTTCTACTAATAGTTCTTTTTTTGAAGAAGGAGATTATGTAAAATATAAAATTACTATTAAGAATAATAGCAATAATAAATATCAAATAAAAGAATTATTAGATAATAACGATCAAACATACATCAATAATACTTATGAATATTCAAAAAAAGAAATCAACCAAAATGAAGAGTACTCGTTTAATATGATAACAAGTTACAATAATCTAATAAGTACTAAAAAAGAAATAATAAATACTCCGTTAATTATCAGTTTAAAATATAGTAATCAATCAAGCAATCCAAATACGATTGATACTATTTATATATATCATCTCATATTTTTGATATCTTTATTATTATTTACTTTCTTTATGAAAATGAGCAAAAAACAAAGAGCAACTCTAATCATTGGTTTATGTATACTTAATATCCCTTTTTTGGTAAAAGCTTCAGGTAATGTATTTAATTTAGAGTTATATAGAGATATACACATTTATAAAGATACAGCCATTTTTGTAACAGGAAAAGAATTTAATAAAAAAATAAAATCATTAGCTAGTAATAATCAAAATATAACTTATAATAGTGAAGATAATTTGATTTCTAGAATTGTAGTAGCATCAGAAAAAAATACTGAATTGACTGAAAATAATATAATTTCATCAGAAAAAACAAATCTACCAATTTACGCTTGGTATGAAGAAAGAACAATATATTTATGGAGCGAAGATAACAATCCGGAATTAAATCCTAATTCCAGTTGCATGTTTCAAAAGTTAAATAATGTTAAAAATATATCACTTAATGATTTTGATTCCTCAAATATAAAAGATTCCAGTTATATGTTCTTAGACGATAAATCTATTGAAACAATTAGAATAGAGAACTTAGAAACAAAAAAAGTCACTAATATGGAGTCTATGTTTGAAGGATGTGAAAAAATAAAGAATATAGATTGTACTAGTTTTAATACTGAAAAAGTTAATAATATGAAAGATATGTTTAAAAA
>JAFUFG010000143.1 GCA_017470045.1 Bacilli bacterium
CCCATAGCAACTGCTTCATCTGGGTTAACTTCACGAGATGGTTCTTTTCCTACTTCTTTTGTGATTGTTTCATATACTAGTGGTACACGAGTAGATCCACCAACAAGGATTACTTTATCACTATCTTTTTTCGTAATTTTAGCATCTTTTATTGCTTTCTTTACTGGGTCAATTGTTGATTCAACTAAATCTGAAATTAAATCTTCAAATTTTGCTCTTGTTAGAGTCATATCTAAGTGAAGTGGTTCTCCATCTTCTCCTTTTGCAATAAATGGTGCAGATACTTGTGTAGATACCATTCCTGATAAATCCTTTTTAGCTTTTTCTGCAACTTCTTTTAAACGTTGCATTGCCATGTTGTCATCTCTTAAGTCTACATCATTTTCTTTTTTAAATTCTTTTACTAAGTAATCAATAATTCTTTCATCGAAATCATCTCCACCTAGGTGGTTATTACCACTAGTTGATTTTACTTCAAATACACCGTCTCCTAATTCAAGGATAGATACATCGAATGTTCCTCCACCTAAGTCATATACTAAGATTGTTTGTCCTTCATCTTTTTCAAGTCCATAAGATAAAGCTGCTGCTGTTGGTTCATTGATAATTCTTTCTACTTCTAGTCCAGCAATTTTACCAGCATTTTTAGTTGCTTGTCTTTGACTATCTGAGAAGTATGCAGGTACGGTAATAACTGCTTTATCAACTTTTTCTCCTAAATAGCTTTCAGCATAATCTTTAATATATGATAGAATCATAGCAGAAATTTCTTCTGGAGTATATTTCTTTCCTTCTAATTCTACTTTCTCATTTGTTCCCATTTTTCTCTTAATAGAGATTACGGTATTTGGATTTGTTAGAGCTTGTCTTTTTGCAGATTCTCCAACAATTCTCTCTCCTTTTTTAAATGCTACTACAGATGGAGTTGTTCTTCCTCCTTCTGGATTTGGTATTATTTTTGGTGCTCCTGCTTCTAGAACAGCAGCACATGAATTGGTTGTTCCTAAATCTATTCCTATTATTTTACTCATATTTTATCTCTCCTTTTTTTATTTTTGATTAATTTTTACTGATGCAGGTCGAATTACTCGATCTTTTAGTTTATATCCTTTTAGAAGAACTTCTAGAACAATATCATCGTCTTTATCTTCTACGCATTCTGTTAACAATGCTTGTTCTTCTTTTGGATCAAATACTTCTCCTACACGATTTATTTCACTAACACCAAAATTTGCTAGAGTACTTTTTAAATTTTCATATATCATTTCAAATCCTGTTAAGTATTTTTGAACTTCTTCTGATGCGTTTTTATTATTAAGAGCTCTTTCTAAATTATCTACTACATTTAATAAATCTTTAATAATATCTTGATTTGCATATTTTAGTGTATTGGCAGTTTCTTCATCTTTTCTTTTCCGATAGTTAATTAAATCGGCTTGTGATAACTTTAGTTTTTCATTTAGAGTCTTATTTTCTGCTGTTAAAGTTCTAATTTCTTCTTCTAACTTTAACATTTCATTATTGATTTTTGTATCTTGCTCTAACTCTTTTGTTTCTTCTAGTATTTCTGGTTCTTCTTGTTTTGTCTCTTTCTTTTCTTTTTTACTCATACAAGCCTACCTTTCTATATTTTCTTTTAAATACTCCAACATACCTACTACTCGATCATATTCCATTCTTTTTGGTCCTATAATTGCAATCGTACCCTCTTCATTTCCATTTTTATATTTGGTTTGAATAACGGTTACATCTTGATCAATATTGTTTTCTTTTCC
>JAFUFG010000144.1 GCA_017470045.1 Bacilli bacterium
ATTACTACTTCTTAATCCATGTCGATACAAATCATTATACCACAATTTTTCTATTTTACAAGGAAAAACCAATATACTTTTTCTTAATTACTTTAATCTTTTCACGAGATTCTTCTAAATTTGTTAAACTTTCTTCTAATTTATCATCCGAATCACTTTGTATTCCGTAATGTAATACCTCTTGAATGGTATCGTGTAATTCCCCTATATAAGAATCAAATTGATTCGTCTCCCTCACTTGATTTAAGAAATTAATCGTATTAAAACGACTCATGTGTTTTATACAAGGCTCTACATACTTTAATCCAGATTCATAATGAAATAGATCGGTAGAATAAGTACCAACCATATAAGCACAAGACTTCGCAAGCATTTCCCCATCTTCCATCTTAGTAGCAAGCATACCAACAGAAGCATATCCAAGTAACATCTTTTGATAAGCACCAGTCTTCATTAAGAATAGATGATCTCGTAATTGATATTGGCCATTCAAAATAAGAACTCGATATTCATCTTCTCTTAAATCTTCTCCTCTATTTAATTTTTCTAATAATTCTTTTTTATCATATATCATAATCTAATCCGTATCTATAATACGTCTCCTCAATTCGCATATTATATCACAAAAAAAAGATTGGTAAACTACTTTATCAATCTTTTTGATTTATCTTCACTTTTATAATGAGTAACAATTTGTTGAACATGATCTACTAAATCTTTATTACTACTTGTAATAGCTTCTTTTTCATCCTCCATATCCAATAAAAGAGGAACTAAAGCTCTATTAGAAGAACGAGTTAAGATATCATGAGAAAACTTAGTGGATAATTGATCAAAAGAATCACAATAATCTTTATAAGCAAAGAATACACGTAATCCATCCATAGAAGCACGAGTACTATGGTACTCACAATAATCTAATAAAGTTTGATAATTCGCAAATGATTGTTCTTTTAAATCTTTCGCACAATCTACTAAATAAACTAAATCATCAACTTTCTTTGCTCCTTTTAGACGATCTAAAAGAATACTCTTCTTTAATCCACGATGTACTTTCTTCCACTCTTCACGTGAAGCATCACAAAATTGACGAGTCATATTACCACCATGAGTAAAAGCCTCACGAATATACGAGGATGAAATATCTTCTCCATCATTTAATTTTTGCCTAATAAAATAGGTAAACATCGACTCACTTGAATCATTCATAAATTATATAATCTCTCCTTCGAGAACTTATTATAACATAAGGTAAAAAAAAAGAGAATACACAAAGTATTACTCTTCTTCAGCACCATATTTAATTTCAATGATTAATGCATAAATTTCATATAAGAAAATTAAGAAACAAGGTACTAGTACGATAAATAAGAATCCCCATTTTGACTCTACAACAGATAAGAATGTACCAACACCTTCCTTAGAAGAAGTAGGAACTCCTGCTAAGAACTCTGCAGAATAAGTATTACCATTTTCAAATGAAATTGCATTTTCTTCTGGATAGATATGACCAATCTTTCCTAAATCAACATGAACACTACCTTGACTATCAACACGATAAGCAAACATCATGTCCCCTTCTTTTAAAGTCATAATATTACGAGATTCAGCAAATACCAAATCACCTTTATTATATACATCACTGACAATATCATTATTAATAATAATAAATGTAGTATCTCCAAATTGAGTTAATCCATATTTGTTAAAATTAAGTAACAACATAGACATAGATAACGCAAAGATAAAGAATGCTACTCCTAACATAAATATAAAAATATTTTTAATTTTACTAAGAACGTCTTTCATATTACCCTCCTACCTTATAGTAACACATTTTCAATGGATAAACAATCCATTTTCCCAAATTAACAATCATTTGATTCCACAATAGTAAAGATAGAAGAATCAATATTTTGACTTAAATCCGTACGATAGAATAAAAGATTAACACTATCTTTTTTTGGAATAGAAAAAGTAATTCCATTAATAACTC
>JAFUFG010000145.1 GCA_017470045.1 Bacilli bacterium
TATAAGTAGGAGCCTTCCCTACTGTAATATTGGCATTAACATCATTAATAATGATAGAATCAATCGTTTCTCCATTTTCTACTTCACTAACACGAGAAATATTAGGAATAAAACTATAAATCGTTCCACCATCTACTTCTTCTCTATCAATGTCATATAGATTATAATCTGTACCATTGATACTTACTGGAATAGAATAAGTATTATCCTCTTTATAATTAAAGTTTAGTTTGTATCCATCTTTTACTAAGATAGCGAACTCATAATAATAACAATTCATCTTTTCGAATGTTTCAAAAGACGTTTCATCATTTCTAGAAGAATCACTATAATTATAGTAAATAGAATAATTACTTCCAAACCAAGCTTCATATGCTAAAGAATACTTATCTTGATCTTCTTCTGCTACTTTACCAGTATAAGTTGGTTTTGCTCCAGCTTTAACATCAAAGTTAGCACCAGTAATATTAATCTTATCAATTCCAATTACAGAATCACTTTCTGGATCAAAAGCATGTACTTCTCCTTCGATTTGCGAATAATCGAATTCAGAATCTGTTTCTTCATTAGAAGAAACATCGGTATTTACTTCATCCGTATTCTCTAAATTAGAATCTTCATTTGTTGCTTCATCTGCAGATAACTCTTCATTATCTGTAGTTGCTACTACTTCATCTGTACTCTCTACAGGTACTGTAGTATTTATTTCTGCTACATCGTCATTACCTTGATTATATTCTGTTCCAGCAATTGCTTCTTCTAAAGCAAATACTCTTAATGGAAACAAAAATAAACAAAGTAAGACCATTAAAATTCTTACTTTCTTTTGCATAACCTTACCTCCTAATTAAAATATATATCTAGGATAATCCGAAAGTCAACAAAATTCGTATTTATAGCATAAAAAAAGAACTATTAAGAGTTTAATAGTTCTTCTAATTTTGCTTTTTCTTCTGCTAATTTTGTACGATCTAATTCAACAATTTTAGCAGGTGCTTTATTAACGTAATTCTCATTAGAAAGAAGTTTTTCACGTCTTTCAATAGAAGCCTTTAATAATCTAATTTGTTCATTCTTAATGGCTTTATCTGCTTCACTCTCAATTTTCTCAAAGAAAATAGTAGCTTTAACACGATTAGAGAATACTTTATAAGCAGTAAGACCTAATGGCTTCTTAACAACATTATCTTGTAGTTTTAACATCTTAACGATTAATTCATTATCATCTTCCGTATCAAACATTACTTTTAAGTCTTTTGTCATATTATTTTCTGCTTTAACATTACGGAAATTCTTAATAAATTCAACTGCATCATCTACAGCAGACTCTTCCGCATCAAAGACATATTTCTTTTCATACTTAGGAAATTCACTAATCATAATAGATTCTGCATCTTTAATTGGTAACATTTGATAAATCTCTTCTGTAACAAATGGCATAAATGGATGTAATACTTTTAAAATACCAGTTAATACGTAACATAAAGTACTCTTAGTAGCTTTATCCTCTAAGGTATATTTAGCCATTTCAATATAATAATCACAGAAATAATTCCAAATAAAGTCATAGATTTCAGAACCAGCTAAGTTAAATTCATATTTCTCGATATGGTTACTTACTGATTTTAATACTTTTTCAAATTTACTTAAAATCCATTTATCTTCATTCTTTAAGTTTGTAAGTTCAATAGAATCTAAATCTTCAATATTCATTAATACGAAACGAGAAGCATTCCAAATCTTATTAATAAAGTTCCATGTAGCTTTAACTTTATCTTCATCAAAACGTAAATCCGTACCTAATGTAACATCCGTAGATAAGTAGAAACGTAAGGCATCTGCTCCATACTTCTCACACATATCCATTGGATCTACTCCATTACCTAAAGACTTAGACATCTTACGTCCTTCTTTATCACGGATAAGTCCATGAATTAAACAATCTTTAAATGGACGAACTCCATTAATATGTTCACTTTGGAATACCATACGAGCTACCCAGAAGAAGATAATATCATATGCTGTTACTAATACATCAGTTGGGAAGTAACGTTCCATATCAACTGTCTTTTCTGGCCAACCTAATGTTGAGAATGGCCATAAAGCAGAACTAAACCATGTGTCTAGTACATCTTCATCTTGAACCCATCCTTCTCCTTCAGGTGCCTCAGTACCAACATACATTTCTTCTCCACGATACCAAGCAGGAATTCTATGACCCCACCATAATTGACGAGAAATACACCAGTCATAAGAAATCTCCATCCAGTGATTTAAAATCTTTTCAAAACGCTCAGGAACGAAATTAACTTTTTCATTCTTTTTCTTTTGAGTATCTAATACTTTCTTAGATAAGTCTCCCATCTTAACAAACCATTGATTAGATAAATATGGTTCTACAACAGCATCCGTTCTTTCACTATGACCAACACTATGAGTCATTTTTTCAATTCGAATCAAGATTCCGTCTTTTTCTAAATCCTTAAGTAAAGCCTTACGACATTCTTCTCTTGATAAACCACAATACTTACCAGCATTTTCATTCATGGTAGCATCAGGATTCATAACAACAACTCTTTCAAGATTATGACGATTGCCAACTTCAAAGTCGTTAGGATCATGAGCAGGAGTAATCTTAACAACACCAGTACCAAATTCTGGATCTGCATGTTCATCCCCTACAATAGGAATTAATTTACCAATAACAGGTAATACAACATTCTTACCAATTAAATGACAATATCTTTCATCTGTTGGATTAACAGCAACAGCAGTATCACCAAATAATGTTTCGGGACGAGTAGTCGCAACATCTAGATAATCTTCACTACCCTCAATAAAGTATTTTAAGTGGTAAAATGCACCTTCTACATCTTTATAAATAACCTCTTCATTACTTAAAGCAGTTTGAGCAACAGGATCCCAGTTAATAATCTTTTCACCTTTATAGATAATACCCTCATTATAATAATCAACAAATACTTGAGTAACAGCTTTATTAAGACCTTCATCTAATGTAAAGCGTTGTTTCGTATAATCAACACTTAGTCCTAACTTACCCCATTGATCTTTGATATTACCACCAAATTCACGAGTCCAATCCCAACAAGCTTCTAAGAACTTTTCACGTCCATATTCGTATTTATCAATACCTTTTTCTTTTAAACGTTTAACTACCTTAGCTTCTGTTGCAATTGCGGCATGATCCATTCCAGGTAACCATAAACAATCAAATCCATTCATTCTCTTATAACGAATTAGAATATCTTGTAATGTTGTATCTAATGCATGTCCTAAATGTAATTTACCAGTTACATTTGGAGGTGGAATAACAATACAATATGGAGTCTTTTCACTCTCATTGTCACTCTTAAAATATCCCTTTTCTTCCCATTTCGAATACTTATCTTTTTCTACTTCTAAATGGTTATATTTTTTTTCTAACATAACAACACCTCTTTCTAAAAATAAAAAAAGATGATACCTAAGGAGTGCATAAGCACGGTACCATCCTTTGTTTTTCTTAATCTACATAACGGTATTCCCGGAACTACCTACTCTTATTTCAGTAATTCTGCTCCTCTGCTACCTTCCTTATCCGAATCAATCTATTCCCACCAACCATAGACTCTCTAAACTCTTCGAAATAAGTACTCCTCAGATTCCTCGCATTTCAGAACTTATTTTAGTATAAATTCGAAGGACTGTCAATCCTTTTATCTTCTACGATCTAATTTTAATGTCTTATAAGTTTCTGTTTTATTACTTGCTAGTTTCAAATCAGATTTACGATACAATTCATCAATTTCTTCCCCTGGTTCTCTAGTAACAATACCATAATTAACTCCAACTGGAACATCATGTTGTTTTGCAAAAGGAAGTCTCTGTAAATAAGCAGAAACTAGTTTAATTCTTTCCTCCACTTCCTCTTCACTAAGTTTTTCAGAAATTAAAACAAATTCGTCTCCCCCAATTCGAAACAAATGATTTCCAGTCGGTTCACGAACCAAACCATCTTCCTCATTACGAGAAATATGATAAGCAGGAAATAGTTTCTTTAAAGCTTTAGCAGTCTCTTGAATATATAAGTCCCCTGCTTCATGACCATATTGATCATTTACAAATTTTAATCGAAATAAATCCATTAAAGAATAAGTAAGTGGTCGATCTCCCATTTCAGAACAAACATTAGAATAAGATAAACGATTTCCAAGTCGAGTAAGAGGATCTTCTTTACTGATTCTTTCTAACTCCCAATAGTTCTCTGCATTCTGCATTAAAATAGAATAAGAACGTTTTAATAAATCCAAAAAACGTTTATTTTTATCAGGATCATCTATGCCGTTATTTAAGATGAATAATAGATATCGAGTAGAATCCGTTTGAAAAGGAACAAAGTTCATTCGAGATACTTCTTTATCCTCAAAAGTAAATTCAAAACTCTCATCAATTCCCTTTAATCGCTTTTGATTATCGAAAATA
>JAFUFG010000146.1 GCA_017470045.1 Bacilli bacterium
ATTTTCTTCTTTTTGAATACAATTATTAATTACTTGTTCTTCTACTTCTTTTGTCTTTTTAAAATCTTCTACTTCCTGATTCGAATAAATAATAATTACCATCTCATCAAATATTTTTTTACTTAGATTAATTACTGTTGTATTCGCATTTTCCGTTAGTCCACCTGCTATATTAATGACATCCATTACTCTAGAAGATTCTTTTACTTGATAGATTCCTGGAGTACGCACTTCTCCTTTTATATCCACCTGTAATAGTTCTACCTCTTCCTCTACTTCTTTCTTTTCTTTTTTCTTCGATAAAACAATACTAGTCTTTGGTTTTTCTTTTTTCTTATGTTGGAACTGATATACTCCGAATGATATACCTCCTACTAGAATGAATAATAGAATTACCCCAATAATAATTTGTTTTCGATATCTATAATGAAGAGACATCTTATCACCTCCTAACATATTATTCGAAGTAAGATGCCTTTTTCCAACAAAAAAGAAATACTTTTTTTAGTATTTCTTTACTTTTCTTAACACATATTCATTTTCTCGTGGAGCATTTAAGTATTCTGTTGTTCCATCAATAATGTTCTTTTCTACTTGTACAAGGTTATCCGAATAACTCTTACCACCGGCACTTGTTCGATTTCCTCCACCTTCAATTCCTATAATATTAGACATAATTTCGGATACATCAATATCACTTCTGCTTCTAGCACTAATCGATATTAATCCTTCTTTAATATATCCAAGTACAAAGGATGCATCTACACGATATTTCATTAATTTGTCTGCGGCTTTGGCAAGTTCTTCTCTACGATAAATTGTCTCTGGACTTGTTCTATTTAAAGAGAATGCAATATTTCTATTTTCTGCTACACCATTTTGGAAGGTACGAAACATTGTCTCATTAAATACTAAATGATTGATTTTTTTATCGGATTCAAACTCTCTTAAGAATAAATCATTTACGTAATCGGTAGAAGCACCTTTCTTAATTAAGTGTTCTACGATATCGTGAGTAGAAGCAGACGTATTCTTCATAAATCTGTGAGTGTCTAATACAATACCAGATAATAAGTAGTTGGCTACTTGAGAGTCAAAAAAAATATTCTTAGTATTTAGTAATAGTTTCGTTACAATTTCTGATGCGCTAGATGTTTCTAGATTAATATATAGTTCTTTTGTATCGACTGTTTCTTTATCTGGTTTATGGTGATCTATTACAATAATCTTTTTAAAGTCCTCTAGTTCTTCTCCAACAGAAATCATATACTTTTTATTTACATCTGTCATAATCAAAATAGAATTCTTATCTCTCATTCGTAAGAAATCTCTTTTTTTAATAATATGAAACTTTTCTCTGTTTTCTTCTACTATTTTCTTTACCCCTGGTTCTAGATCTTCATCCTCTACAATAATATAGGCTTTTTTCCCTATATTCTTTGCATAGACTTGAAGTCCTATGGCAGAACCAATTGCGTCAAAATCTGGTTCGTTATGCCCAACAATAAATACGTTACTAGATTTTTTTATGGAACTATCTAATGTATTTCTTAGATCTTTCATGGTATTTATCATACGCATCCCCCTAATGAGACATATTATACCACAAAGTTTTTTTGTTTGCTAGATGGTTGCTTAGCTATCGAACTTGTGTTTGATATAGTATTCGTTGGAACATTTAGTTGTTGAGTGTCTACCTCTTATTCAGCATAGAAGGGAGGTTTGAGAGAATGAAAAAGCGTGAGTACACTATCAAGTTGCTTCACTACATATCACTCATTTTACTACTCTTAACCTTATTGGTTTTAGTAATAAAAAAATGACACTCATTCATTTCGAATAGTGTCACACTCATTTAATTGGGCAGACATTCAACTAGTAAAAACTGAATGTTCCCTTTTTATTGTATGAAGTTTCCTTCATCTGTATTCATTATACTATAAAATAGTAATTAATTCAAATTTATAATATATTTCTCTCTTCTAGTACTTTTAATGTTTCTTGGAAAAGACGTTCTACGATATCATCATTAAAAATCGTAGCATCTAAATCTGGAATATTTTCATGAATGATTTTATTTTTCCATTGAATCATTTCATTTTCTTCAATATTTCGAATATTATATCCTTTATCCATAGAATCTAAGAAGTTTCTAACATAGATATAATCTTCTTTTTTTACTCCATAGATTTTCATTTCTGTTTGCATAAAAGTATGAGAACGATCCCGATCAATTCCCATCTCCTCTATTTTGTTTCTTACTTCTAAATAATAGGATTTATCATATATAATATCCGTCATAATATGAGTGATATATCCTTTTAAGAAGTTAAGAGGAATATTATTTTTTTCTTGATTATAGAAGTCTACTATATTATTTGTCCAAACATCTAAATCTTTATCTCTTAAATGAGCGTTCCAGCGTTCTTCTTTTTCTGCAAAACCATATAGATTGACAGAGTCTGGAGCAATAGAACCTAAATAATAATCATAATTATCTAATTCGGTATGAATATTCGCAATCTTTTTGGCAACGATTGCATGTATGCTTGAGGTTGGCATAACTTCACCTAACTTTCTATACAAACTTTTTGGACTAGAGTTAAGGAAGTTAATAAACAAATTGTAAAACTTCCTCCATAACTCATAAATGGTAATGGAACTCCAGTCATTGGAATTACTCCGAGTAATCCTAATAAGTTAACCGCAATATGAATAAAGATATATAAAGCAATTCCATAACACATCGTGGCTCCCATATTAGAGTTACTTCTTCTACCAATTCGAATAATTCTCCATAAGACAAACATATACATTAGAATAATCGCAATTCCTGTAATTAAACCTAATTCTTCAATAATAATACAGAAGATAAAATCGGTATATGGCTCTGGAAGATACAAATATTTTTGAGTAGAGTTTCCTAATCCTACTCCTTTTAATCCACCATTGTTAATGGCAATATATCCATTACAGATTTGATTTCCTGTCGTTAGTAGCTTTTCGCAAGGACTACCAGTATCTAATCTTTGTTTTTGACGATCAATTAGGACATTTCTACCTGTTCCTAACATGAAGGCAACTCCTAGAGCACCAATTCCCAATACAATTCCTGCTGTTTTTAATTTAATTCCCCAATCCACTGGTTGAATTAAGAATACTCCCGCAACAATAGTTCCATAGATTAACATGGTACCTAAATCTGGTTCTATGTAAATCAATATGGCACTGGCAAGACAGATTATAATTGGGAAAAATACTGTTGTATATTTATTCAATTTATTCTTATTATTGTCGTAATAAAACGCTAACCATACAATCGATATAACTTTCATAAATTCACTCGGTTGAATCGTAAAAAACTTAAAATCCAGCCAAGAGCGAGAATCATTGATAACTGGCGCAACAAATGGTAAAGAAGCCTGCACTGCCAGACCTAGTAACATTAAAAGACAAGCTATAATTCCAATTCCACGAGTTGAAAACTTTAATACGAAGAAGGAAATAAATAACCCCACTCCTAAAAAGATTGCTTGTTTAATAAAATAATTATAAGGGCTAACTGCTTGGGACATATAAGCTGTAACATTCGATGCAGAAAATACCATAATAAGTCCTATTACGAATAGAATCGATGATACAATGAATAACGGTTTGTCCATATATTTAAATGTTTTTCTCATCTCTATTCTCCCTTCTACTATTTCATTCTATCATATTTTCACTTTATTTTTAAAGAGAGGATACCTTTTATTAACATTTTTTGTCAATTTACATAACTTATAATAGAAATAGTAAAGGAGGTTTTCTTATGTACTATTATGGTGGAGGATCTACTTGTTGTTCGAACAATTATCAAGTACCCTACTATCCCGTTTATAACAATAATAACAACTCTATTTACGCAATTATCTTAGTATTATTTATTTTACTAGTTATTGTATTAGGTACTAGATATGCAAACTAATTGGAACGTATAAGGAAACTTATACGTTTTTTTGACTTTTTCTTTGATTTTTAGTATAATACAATCGCTTATTGCCTTTAATATGTATTTTGATTTATACCGAAACATGTTAAAATGAAAAAAGAAATGGGGAAGTATTATGTTAAGAATGAAAGATATTATCGATGAAAAAGATAAAAGATTACGTGAAGTTAGTAAGGAAGTTACTTTTCCTTTAACAAAAAAAGATGAAGAAACAATTGAAGAAATGATCGAATTTTTAAGAAATAGTCAAATTCCAGAATTAAGTGAAAAATATGATTTACGTCCAGGTATGGGATTATCTGCTATTCAACTTGGTATTCCAAAACGTTACTTTGTAGTTGTTGATGAAGTAGAACCTCAAAAATTCGAAACTTACGTAATCATCAATCCAAGAATCATTAGTAACTCTATGGAAAAGATTTATGTAGAAGCTGGAGAAGGATGTTTAAGTGTTAATCGAGATGTAGAAGGAATCGTTCCTAGATATGCTAGAGTTACAATGGAAGGTTATGATATGGCTGGTAGAAAAATTCAAGTTCGTGCTAGAGAAGAATTAGCAATTTGTTTCCAACATGAATTAGATCATCTAAATGGTATTTTATTTATTGATCATATCGATAAAAAGAATCCATTTAAGGATAAAGATTTATATCGACCTATATAATAAAAAGAGGCTTTTTAAGCCTCTATTTTTTTAACTAATTTTAGAACTTACAAAGTAATAGTCATTTCCTGCCTCATCATAAGCAAATGTATGAGTAATCGTTGTTGCTTGCTCATAATAATCTTTTACAGATATTTTCTTTTTATTGCTATCTTTTACTTTGATTACTTTCTCATCTAAGTAGTTTGTTTTTTCTCTATCCCCATAAATTTGTACATAGATTTTTCCATCTACTTCTTGTTTTTCATAATAAACGATCTTTTCTACTACAGTAATGGTATTATCCTTTAACTTTGCTGATGTAATCTTACGATTTTCGATAAATTTATCAACTGTCTTTTTATTTCCAGTAAAACGAACTTCATATGATTCTGATTCCGAATTATAATCCGTAATGATCATTTTACTTCCTTCTGGATAAGTTAGACTAGTATAGTAATATACCATATCATTTACTAAATCTGTCCCATCAATAAATGTATCGGAACCAAAGTATTTCTTTAAGATATTAAGTACTCTTTCTTGTTTTAGTG
>JAFUFG010000147.1 GCA_017470045.1 Bacilli bacterium
GATATTCGAAGCATTCTCTACTCCAAAAGACTTTTTTAAATCAGAAAACAATTCCGATCCTATCGTACGATAAGGATAAATGGAAGTTTCATAATATTCTGAATCATACCATCCACAAAAATCCATATCATCAGTAGAAGTCATAACATTCGAAAATCCTACAATATCTTTTACATAATTAATATGTTCTAAATACATTTCTCTAGAATTAGTATTCTCATATCCCAGCGATTTATCAACAATAAAATTACGATGAGCAAATACTCCAACTAGACCATTTATTTCATGAATCCTTTCTAATTGTTCATCCGATAAATTACGATTTCGATCACATAAACTTCGAACATTCGAATGCGATGCATAACAGCAAACATCATATCCTTGCAATTGCTTTTCTTCAATTAAATTACATAAATCATAGAACGTCTTTTCATTCGCATGACTTAAATCAATTCCCATTCCAAGTTCAATCATCTTCGAGACAAATCCGTACCCAGCATTCGTAAGACCTTTCTCACTACGATTACCCGAGCCGTATTTATTCTCCGTATTCCAACATAAGATAACCGCATCAAGTCCTGCTTCACGCAAAGCTTCCAATTCATCTGTATCTTGAATATAATCCGCACCCTCAATACTATAAATAATCTCAGTATCCGGTAAGTAAGCATCTAAAACTTCTTTTGATTTTTGAAACATTTCAAGTACCGATACATCATCCTTATAGTAACCAGGACATACTTCTTTCTCCATCTCTTCTTTACTCATAAAGTACAGATTAGCAAATACCCCTTTTACATTATTCTCATGAAAATAATGAGAAATCTTTTCTAAATAAGAGTAGTCATTTGTTAAATATGCTTTATAAGCAATCGTAAGGAGATCATAATGAGTATCAAACATAATAACCCTCCTATAACAAAAAAAAGAATGATACCTAAGGAGTGCATAATGCACGGTACCATCCTTTACTTAACTTAATTACGATAACGGTATTACCCGGGGTCTATTAAACCCGTCTATAGAGTAGACAAATAAGTTATTTATATCGTTTTCACCAACCACGATTTCTCTATAATAAATAATACTTATTATTAGTTCTAATAATCGACGTATGAACTTATTCTATAACAAATTCCAAAAAAGTGCAAGTCTTATTCACAAGTAAAAGATTCTGTAATAATATCTGGTTCTTTCATAACCTTAACAGATTTTCTCGTAATCTTCTTGGAATCCACATGGTCAATTCCATACTTCGTATCATAAACAGTAACATAATAATGATATTCTTCATTTTCTTTTACAATTTCAACATATCCAGTAAATTGTTTGAATGTAAATAAAGATGGATGAACATCAAAATAATCAGAAGCATCATAGAAGTAGAATTTATTTCCACCCGTACATTTATCCGGATCATACATCTTCGTTACTTCTTCCACAATAGTATTTACTTGTTTCAAATAATAATCCTTTCGAAGATTATTAAATGTTGTAAGAATTGTTTTATAATTGATTGCCGCTACTATAATTGCAACTAGAATTAAGAGAGAAAACAATTTTTTTAATGCAGTATATACTTTTTCCTGTCTCGAAACACCTCGTGAATCTAAAGAATACATTTTCTTATTTTTTGATTCAAACATTTTCTTCATTTTTTCTTCTCTAGCTTTTATTTTTTGTCCACGAGTGAACGCATTTTTAACAGATTGATTTCTTTCATCATTAAAATCTAAATTTCCGCAATGCATGCAATATCTAGAACCTTCAATGACAGGTTGTCCACACTTTGGACAAGGAACTCTCTTTTGTTCTTGAACATAAGTGATTGGTGCAGCAGTATCAGAAACATTATTGACAGTATTAGTACTAGGACTTTGCACCTGTGTATAAGGATTTTGTTGAGAAGAAACAGGTTGTTGTTGCATTGATTGTTGTGGCATTGGCTGTTGAGGTTGAACAGGTTGTTGTGGTTCTTCTACATTAAAGTCATCAAATTGATCCATAGTAATTCCTCCTACTCTATCTCTATTTTACAATAACAAAAAAAAATACACAATAATGAAAAAAAAAGCCTATTTGGCTTCTATTATTAATTTCATAGCAGTACGTTCTTCTCCATCAATCGAAATATCGGAAAAAGCAGGAATACACACTAAATTTTTACCTGAAGGAGCAACAAAACCTCTTGCAATTGCAATTGCCTTAATTGCTTGATTCAATGCTCCAGCACCTACAGCTTGTATTTCACAATGTCCTTTTTCACGAAAAACATTAGCTAATGCTCCTGCAACACTATTTGGATTAGACTTACTACTTACTTTTAAAATTTCTATAATTATCATCCTTTCCCTTTACTATATGAAAAAAGATTAGAAAATATTCTAATCTTTTATATACCAAGAGACTGATAATAGTTATTAATCTTTTATATACCAAGTGGTAGCAATGAAACGTCTTTCTTGTTCTTGACCATCTTTAAATACATGTAAATAAGATTGGTAACCACGATATCCAATTTGAACAGACTCGGTTTCATAAGTATAACCTTTTTTGGCATCATGATTACTCCATAATTCTACTGTAGCAGCCCCACCATTATGATAAGCTCTAACATAAATTGGATAATCATAGGTATTTTTCCATTGCATATCAACATACCATCCACTAGAGTAACTAGCAACTGTTGCATCTAATCCACCAGCTACATAAACACTCTTAGCTGCATGTGGATAACGTTTTACAATTTCAAGTCCTCCAAGTAACGCAGCATTATAAGTAGTAGTAGCTATTTGACATACACCATTTCCAACAAATTCATAATAGAAAACATATCCAGCTTTATTAAATGGACCAGCATAATTGTAATAAGAGAATACTTCTCCAGGTTCTATTACAGCACCATTAATATAATTAAGTGCAGTATACAGATTTTGTGCTCTAGCATATTCATATTGATTAAAATAAGTAGTAAAAGTAGATACCATCGTATCAATAGAAGCATAGCTTTCATTATTACTTGCAATTTCACTTCTACCAATAAGTTCAATCTTAGTATTTTCTTCTACCCCTTTACTCAATGTAGTCTTGATACTTTCAATAGATTTATCAACATCTAAATCATAAGAATTAACCCCTCGAATATAAGATAACGTATATCCATCATCTTGGAAATGACCATCTTGTTTATCTTGATGAGTCTCATTCTTTAACTTTTCTAAAAATGCTTTTGTCTCGCCTTCATTGACTTTATATTGGAAAGAATACTTTTTCTTCCCACGATCATTAATTAAAGAAATACGCTTCGTATAACTAAAATGATTCTGAGATTTTTTAATATTAGAGATAATAGCTTCATTATCAAGATGTAATCCTATATCCGAATACGTATATTCCGTTTCTTTTCCATTAATCAATAATTTTACTTTTTTCTTATTCTCTACTCCATTTACAAACTCAATAAAATCATTTAACGATTCATATTTATAGTCTCCTATAGAATAACTTTCTAAATACGAATTTGGTAAAACAATATCATGATATTGTTTTACCAGTGAGACATTATATACAACAATGATAACATAAAAAAAGATAAGTACTGATACTAAAAATCTTACTTTATGGAATCTTCTCATATCAATCTTACCTTTCATTATATTCACCTACTTATTTTTTATATATTTCATAATTTCATCTGTCATAATACGATAGCCAGAATCATTTAGATGTAATCCATCCTTTGTATACTCTAGTTTTAACCCCTCTTTATCATCATAAAATAATTTATAAAGATCAATATAAGTAGACTTAGTATCTTTACAAATTTTCTTTAGTATTTCATTTCCATCTTCAATTTCTTTATTATCACGAGCACGGATAAAATCATAGTGAATCTTGTCATCTTCTACGATAGTTACAGGAAGCATTGATTCAATATAGATTTGTGCTAATGGACGATGTTTATGAATTTCCTCTACAATCTTAGTAATATTTTCTTTAATACTATCATTTCTTCTTAATGAAACATAATCATTCGTACCTAATAGAATAAATACTTTAGAAGGATTATATAAATAAACACGACTATTCAAAGAATCTAATACATCTTGAGTATTGTTTCCATTAATACCACTATTAATAACTGGTAAGTCTTTATAATAATCCCCTAAATCATAGAAATCTGTAATAGAATCTCCTAAGAATACGTAATTATCATCCGCAACTTTTACTTCTTTTATAACATCAACTTTCTCTACTTGAATTTGTGTTTTAACCGCAAAGCGATAGGAAATTGCAAATCCAAGTAAGAAACTAACAATAACTAATACAATAGCACATACTAATCTTCTTACAAATAGACTTGGTCTATGAACACTTGGAATAGATACTTTAGGAGGAACAAATTGTTTTTTTGGAACAAATGCCTTTTTTGGGGCTACTTTCTTTACTGGTTTCTTATTCGAAACTCCTTTTGGAGCATTCTTAAGTCTTCCCTCTAAAAAAGAAGTATCTAAACTATCAGACTCTGATAAACGTTTATCGTCAAAAGAAAAACGATAAGAATTTGTTTTTGATAAGTCTTTTTTTGGCTCTTCCTTTTTGGAAGAAAAGTCAAAATCCTGATCGAAATCATCAATGAATTCTTCCTTTTTCTCCTCAATGATTTCTTCTTTTTCAGGTTCGGTAACTTCTACAACTTCTTCTTTTTTAACTTCTACAACCTCTTCTACAGGAGAATGATCTGTTCTTTCTTCAGGAACAGTTTCTTCTATCTTTTCTTCTTTTGTTTCTTCTTTCTTTTCTTCAATAATATCTTCTTTCTCTTTTTGTCTTTGTTTTGCTAACTCTTCTTTTATTGCTTTAAGTTCCATTGTAGTTTCAAGTTCTTCTATAACTTTATCATCGATTTTTTTCATAGGATGTGTCTTCTCTATTTCATCGACAATAGAATTAACGTTTTTATCTAAATCTTGACTATTTTTAACCTTAACAGCTTCTTTAGGTAAATTGTTGTTTCGATTATTACTTGGACGTTTCTTCTTAGCCATATTAGGTACCTCTTTCTACATATATTCATTATAGCATTTTAAAAGCAACAAAAGAAAAAGAAAAACTATTTTCAAATTTCCTTTCTAAAAAATAACATAAATATCCTTTAATATCAAGGTCATTTGACAAATAACTTTACTTTTATTTTACATTAATTGATATGTACAATCATATCCTCTAAGAAACAATTATCATAATATTGATGGAATACTAAATCCATAATATATTTCTCAATTACTTTCTTAAAAGACTTCTCTGATTTACGATAAACAATACGTAAATACATTCCTAAAGTAGGATAATCATGAATAATATCTAAATCTAAATCATGGCCAATCTCTACAATACTCTTAATAATATAAAATGCCTCTTCATAATTGCCACACTCTAGTAAACGACGTAAAGAATCAATATAATGATCATATTCTTCCCAAGCATCATCTTCTAATAAGAATCGATTATATAGATTATTATAGTAATAATCATACTCTTGTTTTGGCATATATTTCATAAATTCTTTTTCTAATAAATCCATATCAAAAACATAGCCATCGGAATGATTAATCATATATTTCTTTAATTCATCCGCAGGTATCTTCTTCATTAGATCTTTTACCTCAATATCATTTCTAGCAATATAAGGTTTTAATTCTTTAATATCATAATCTTCATTATCAATCGCAAGTAAAGTAGCATATTCATGTTTACAGTTGCCATCATATGGACAACTACAACTCATGACTAATTCATCACCATCTTGTTGAATACGAACTGTATAATCGACACTACCTCTTACATTCGCAACATATAAATCTCCTAATTTGGTACAAGAAGTTACTCTCCCATCTTGATAATAAGCTTCTCCTCGATCAATAATAACATCCGAAAAATACTTATCATATTCATTCCATAATTCTTCAATAGGTTCACCAGAATGAAAAACACCTTCAAACATAAATAATCACTCCTTTAAGCTTCTTCTTGTAAAATAATATTATTCTGAATATCCTTTCGACTAATAGCCCAAAAGAATACAGTAAATAACATTAATAAAATGATAGTTAATAGTATTAATAAAGATAAATGTAATCCTTTCAAACAAAGTAAATATCCGCCTCCACAAAAGAATGCGAAGAAAAGTAATGCAAACCCCATAACCATAAACGTATTGTAGTTTTCTCTCAAAGAATTTGCCTCATCATCCCATATTAATTTTGGTTGAATAGAATCAATATA
>JAFUFG010000148.1 GCA_017470045.1 Bacilli bacterium
TTCGAAAAGACTCCAGTAAAACGATATACTTTAAAGAAAATGAATCCTAATGATGGAAAGATGATTCATAATCAAATCTGTGTTGTATCAGATACTCATTTTGGAAGTAATCATAATCAATTACATTTATTGAATCGTGTATATGAAGAATGTCATAAACGTGGAATTAAAATTGTATTACATGTAGGAGATATGGTTGATGGAAATTATCCTACTAGACCAGAAAATCCAAGACAACAATTCTTACATGGTTTTGATGAACAAGCTCGTTATGTTTGTGATATGTATCCAAAAGTTGATGGAATAACAACGTATTATATTTTAGGTAGTCATGATGAGACTCATTATAAAAATGGACAAGCAACTCTTAGTGAGTGGATTCCAAGAGTTCGTAAAGATATGGTTTATTTGGGACAAGATACTGGTGTATTTGATTTAGATGGAGTAAAAATTGTATTAGATCATCCAGGTGGAGGAAGTGCGAAGAGTCTATCTTATAAGCCACAACAAAGAATTGAAGAAATGGAGTCTAAACATAAACCAAAAATTTTATTAATAGGACATTATCATAAGAGTTATTCTTTTGTTTATCGTAATGTACAATGTGTATTAGTACCGGCATTATGTGATAAGACTCAGTTTCAACAAAAACAAGGATTATCGAATTATCTAGGTGCGTATTTCTTAGATATCTATTCTGATAAAAAAGGAAATATTCAATACTTTATGCCAGAAGAGATTATCTTTACAAAGGATGATATTTGGGATGAAGTAGGAAAAGATAAGAAAAAAGTACAACAATTAGTAATTGAGAAAAAACCTAGACGTTATACTCGTAAGAAAGCAGCATAAAAAAGACCATTGGTCTTTTTTTCGTGTTATAATGTTTATTGTTTGGAGGAAGATAATTATGAGAGAAATCTATTCGATTGATGAAATTTCTAAAACGATTCATCATTTTATTCAAGAACATTATCATTCTATTCATAAAGTAATTCTATTTGGCTCTTATTCTAGAGGAGAAGCCACTTCTAAGAGTGATATTGATTTATTTATATGTGATTCTCCAGAATTTGTAGGAATGAAAACATTTGCGTTTGGGAATGATTTGAAAGATACTTTAGGAAAAGATGTTGATATATTTATTGAAAATAATGTTCCAAAAGATTCTGCATTATATCAATCCATTATGGAGAATGGAGTAATTATTTATGAGTAAAAAAACAGATGAAGAATTGTTAATGCATTCTATATGTCATCTTCGTACTATTAAAGATGTTTATATGGAGTGTGGAAGTTACGAAAAATTAAAAACAAATTTAATCTATTATGATAGTGTTCTTCATAATCTTACTCAAGTAGGTGAAATGGCCAATCAATTTTCAGAAGAATTTATGAATGATCACAAGAATATTCCAGTTCGAGATATTTATGGTTTGAGGTGTGCTATAACTCATCATTATGATAAAGTTGAAAGTCATGATATTTATGGAGTAATAAAGAAAGATGTTCCTGATTTGTTGAATCTTTATAGAAATATATTGGTAAATGAATATGGTTTTTCTGACGAATATATTTTAGAAAACGTTTCTCATTTCCGATATACAAGAGAATATCTTTTCAAAAGTAATGTAGATAGGAGATGATAAGATGCCTTCGTTTGTGATTCATAGTATATGTGGTAGAGAATTAGAAAAGAAAATGAACGTATCGGAAGAAGATAAAACATTATTTTTTATTGGAAATCTACTTCCAGATACGAAACAAAGTGTGCGCGAATTTATTGATAGTTCGGATATTAAACGTATTTCTAATGAAAAGATTCTTACTCATTTTAAGACGAATCATAAACCAATTTTAGAGTATCCAGATCTTGATTATTTCTTATCGAAATATCGTGACGAAGTAAAAACGAATCCTTTGGTATTTGGATATTTCTTTCATTTGTATGCGGATTATTATTATTTTAAATATTTTTTATCGGACAAATTAGCGTTTTTGGATGCGAATTATGAAGTTACGGATTCTAAGAATTATTCTTATGTGAAAAGTATTAAGAACGGAAAAATAATGCCGATTGTAGATTTTTGGGATCGAAAAAGAGAGTGCGGAATCTATTACGAATATTCTCGAATGAATCAATATTTAATTCATAAATATCATTTTACTTATGATGTAGGTCAATATATCGAATATATAGATTCGAATGATATTTTAATTCCGATTAAAGAAGTAAAGACGGATCGAATAAAAGATTTATTAAGAGATGTGGATTATTTTTATCATGAGAATATAACAGATGCGAAATTTCAAATATTCGAATTAAGTGATGTTGACACTTTAATACGTGAAATACTAGACACCTTTATGGAAAGATATGGGGAGTTATACTATAATTATATTAGGTGATAAGATGAAGAATTTTATTGGTACTTATATTGTGAATAATCCAATCTTTTGGATTGTTTTGATTGGTTCTTTTCTTGGATTTATTATCTATAAAGAATTTACTCGTAGTAGCAATTATTTACGTAATCGTAGTGGACTTAAGACGTTACCGAAAGAGCATTATTATGTTTTAAATGATATTGTTGTAAGAAGTGCTAGAAAGAGTTATAAGATTGATACAATTATTATTTCTACTTATGGTATTTTTATTATTAAATACATTAATCGAATGGGTAAGATTTATGGAGATGAAAGAGAAGAAGATTGGATTGAATTAAGGGATAAGAAAAAGACGTATTTTGAAAATCCTGCAAGAGAAAATCGTGCTTGTGTTCGAATTCTTTCAGAGATTCTTGGATTAGATACGAATTACTTTGTTAGTGTTATTTGTTTTCCTAGTGAAGCAGTACTTAGTTTGGATATTAAGGATAAAGTTACTAGTGTAGAGTTACTGGATGATACGATACGAACCTATCGAAAAGAAGTTATTAAATACGGATTAACAGAGATACGAAATAAGGTTAAAAAGAATAACGTATCGAAAAAAGATATTTCGGATGAAGAGATACCAATTCCTAGTAAGAGTAAGAATACTTGTCCAAAGTGTGGTGGAGAATTGGTTGTTCGAAAAGGTAAATATGGAGACTTTTTAGGATGTCGTAATTATCCGAAATGTAAGTATACGAAAGAAATATAGAGAACATTGTTCTCTTTTTCTTTTTCTTTGATATAATAGACATTGTGGTGATTGACATGAAGATTGTAATTGTTGGAGTTGGTAAGTTAGGAGAATACTTAGCTTACGAATTAGTTCATGATGAAAATGAAGTTACACTAGTGGATTTGGATTTTGATAAGAAGAATGACCTTATTAATAATCTTGATGTTAATTATATGGAAGGTAATGGGGTTGACTCTAAGGTCTTAGAACAAGCAGGAGTTTCTACTTGTGATTTATTAATTAGTGTTACTGGTAAAGATGAATTAAATCTAATGATTTCTATGATTGGAAAAAAATTAGGAGCAAAACATACGATTGCTCGTATTCGTAATCCAGAATATGCAAATTCTATTTCTTTATTAAAAGATGACTTAGGATTATCTATGGCAATTAATCCAGAACAGATGACTGCTTCTAGTATTGCTAGAACATTGAATATTCCTAGTGCTTTAGATTCTACTTCAATGCTTAAGGGGAAAATTGAAGTCATTACTTTAAAAGTCAAAGAAAATAGTAAATTAGAGAAAAGTACGATTCGTGGAATTAGTAAAAGACTTGGAATTAATATTATTGTTTGTGCAATTGAACGTGATGGGAAAGTTATTATTCCAAAGGGTGATACAAAATTGCTTTTAGGAGATAAGGTTCATATTACGGGTACTCGAAAAGATATTAATGCTTTATTAAAATATATGGGATTAATTACTGAGAAAACAAAGAAAGTAATTATTTCTGGTGGATCTGCAATAGCTGTTTATTTAACGAATATTTTAATTGATATGGGAATGTCTGTTAAGATTATTGAATTGGATAAGAATCGTTGTTTTGAATTAGCAGAAAAACTTCCAAAAGCAATTATTATTAATGGAGATAGTAGTGATCAAAAATTACTATATCAAGAAGGAATAGAAGAGTGTGATGCCTTTGTTGCATTAACTAGTATCGATGAAGAAAATATTGTTTATTCGATGTTTGCTTCTTTATTAAAAGTTCCTAAGATTATTACAAAAGTGAATCATATAAAAATGGATGGGGTTGTCGAAAGTGCAAAGATTGATTCTGTTGTAGCACCTAAGAGAGTTGCTTCCAATCAAATTGTTCAATATGTTCGTGCGATGGCTTCTCGTGGTGGGAGTAGTTGTGAAGCAATTTATAAATATGGGGATATTTTTGAATTGATTGAATTTAAAGTAAAAGATGATTTTCGAAAAAGAGATGTTTTATTAAAAGATTTAGAATTAAAAGAAGGAATGATTATTGGTGCAATTCTGCGTGATAAAAGTCTAATTTTCCCATGTGGAAAAGATATGATTATGGAAGGAGATACTATCGTTGTTGTTAATGGACAAAACAAAGTCTTAGACATCAATGATATCTTGAAATAATTATGAAAAAGTTGGCTCTTAATTTTATTGGAAAAGTATTAATTGGATTTTCTTTTTTATTTCTTTTTCCAGAACTTGTTTGTTTCCTTTATCATGAAATTTTTATTTCTTTTTTAATTCCACAGGTAATGAGTATTATTTTAGGATTTCTATTTTATCGAATTCAATCAGATAATCGTAACTTTTCAGTAAAAGACGGATTCTTTATCGTGTCTGTTTCTTGGATTCTTATTAGTATTCTTGGTGCTCTTCCATTATATTTTAATGGAGATTGTAATTACATTGATGCTTTCTTTGAAATTGTTAGTGGCTTTACTACTACAGGTGCAACGATATTCAAAGATGTAGAACATTTAAATCATAGTATTTTATTTTGGAGAAGTTTTTCTCATTTTATTGGAGGTATGGGTGTTCTTGCTTTTGTCATGGCAGTTATTCCATTGAGTGCAAAAGATAAGTCTATGCATTTATTAAAGGCAGAGATGCCTGGACCTCACGTTGAAAAACTTGTCCCTGGTATAAAGAAGACTTTATTCTATTTATTCTTTATTTATTTCGGATTAACGATAGTCGAATTCTTTCTATTATTAGTTGGAGGAATGCGAATCTTTGATGCGTTATTAATTAGCTTTGGTACTGCAGGTACTGGAGGGTTCTCTGTATTGAATACTTCTCTTGCTACGTATTCGAATTTCTGTAAGATTGTTGTTACTTTATTTATGTTCTTATTTGGAGTAAACTTTAATTTGTATTTTTTACTTCTTATGAAAGATTTTAAAAATATATTTCGTAGTGAAGAATTGAAAGTATATATTGGTTTATTTCTTACTAGTGTAATTATTGTATTTATTAGTACTTATCAATTATTTTCGAATGTATGGGAAGCGTTATTACAATCCGGATTCCATGTTAGTAGTTTAATGACTAGTACTGGTTATAGTATTGGAGATATTAATATTTATCCTACGAATTGTCGAGTATTGATGATATTATTAATGCTTATTAGTGCTTGTGCTGGTAGTACTTGTGGTGGATTTAAGATTAGTCGTTTGATTATCTGTTTTAAAGATATTCGTAGAAGTATTCGTAATATTATTTCTCCGAACCGAGTAGAGAGCATTTTATTTGAAGGACAAAAAGTAAGTGATAGTACTGTAAAAAGTACGAATACATTCTTATTCTTATATGTTATTCTAATTGTAGGAATTTTCTATATTGTTAGTTTAGATGGGTTTTCTTTTGAGACAACATTGAATTCTGTTATTTGTACTTTTGCGAATGTTGGACTTTGTTTTCAAATTGAAAATTTCTCTATGTTTAGTGATTTATCGAAACTGGTGTTAAGTTTTGGAATGTTACTTGGAAGATTAGAGATTTTCCCTGTTTTAAGTTTGTTCGTTGATTTTAAAAGAAGTTAGTGCTATAATTTTAGGCGTTGAAAGGGTGAAAAAATGATTACCATAAAAAGTGAAAGAGAAATTGAATTAATGAGACATGCTGGAATGCTTGTTTCTAAAATGCATCAGTTTATTAAACCATATGTTAAAGCTGGTATTACGACAAAAGAATTAGATCGTTTATGTGAAGAGTTTATTCTTAAGAATGATGCAGTTCCAACTTGTAAGGGATTTGAAGGATATCCTGCAACGTTGTGTACTAGTGTAAATGATACTGTTGTTCATGGTATACCAGATAACTATAAATTAAAAGATGGAGATATTATTACCATCGATGTTGTAATTGGATATAAGGGTTATCAAGGAGATGCTGCTTGGACTTATACAGTTGGAGAAGTATCTGATGATAAAAAGTATTTAATGGAGCATACAGAAAAAGCTTTATATGAAGGCGTTAAGATGGTAAAACCAGGAAATCGAATTGGAGATATTGCTCATGCTGTTCAAGAATATGCAGAAGCTCATAATTTAGGTGTTGTTCGTGAGTTATGTGGTCATGGAATTGGTAGAGATATGCATGAAGATCCAGAAGTACCTAATTATGGAATTCCTGGAGTTGGTCCAAAACTAAAAGAAGGTATGGTTATTTGTATTGAACCAATGCTTACTTTTGGTAAAAGATTTGTTTATGTTATGGATGATGATTGGACGGTTAAAACTCAAGATGGTAGTGATGCAGCTCATTATGAACATACCATTTTAGTAACAAAAGATGGATATGAAATTTTAACTCCAAGATTAGATGATTAAGAAATATAATTTTGGAAAATATAATAGTAGGTGATGTTTATGAAGAAAGTATTGAATACAGAACAAAATGAATTAATTGACTATATTGATTCTAGATTAGATGTTCTAATTCAAAATATGGAATATGAAGATTATTTAAATTTTGTTCGAGGAGATGAGCATCTAGCTACTTATGATGATGTATTAGGTTATAATGAAATTAATTATTTACCGAACTTTTTCTTAGCTGGTCTTACGGTAGACTTTTTAACGAAAGTAAAAAATATTGTGGATCAAAAAATTGTTGAATTAAATATATAAGAGTGTCATAGACACTCTTTTTTCATATCTTATAGTGGAGGATTATTTATGATTATTTTAGGATTATTACTTCCACTTATTGGAACAACTATTGGTAGTTTATTGGTTTATTTTATGAGAAATAAACTATCTGACAAAACGTATAAAATACTTCTTAGTTTTGCGGCTGGAGTGATGTTTGCTGCATCTATTTGGTCTTTATTACTTCCTAGTTTTGAATTAACGAATACTTGTATTCCAACTTGTCTTGGATTTGTATTTGGAATCTTATTTTTATATTTTTTAAATTCTTATCATTCAACAAATCATATGTTTTTTGCGATAACCTTACATAATATTCCAGAAGGATTAGCAGTAGGAGTAATATTCGCATCCTTTCTACTAGGAAATGTTTCTCTTACTAGTGCATTTCTCTTATCGATTGGAATTGCGATTCAAAATATACCAGAGGGAGCTATTATTTCGTTACCTATGAAGTGTATGGGAAAATCTAAAAATCAATCTTTTCTTTCTGGATTCTTGTCCGGTGTAGTGGAGCCAATCTTTGGAATTGTATCTATTTTCTGTTTAAACCTTATCCAGGCTTTATTACCATTTTGTTTATCTTTTGCAGCAGGAGCAATGATTTTTGTATGCTTTGATGAATTGATTCCAGAGAGTCGAAAGGATTATCCGTTTTCTAGTATTATCTTTTCACTTGGCTTTTTCATTATGATGATTTTAGATGTTTGTTTTGGATAATTGATACTTTTATGATATAATCTTATACATACGTGGAGGTATTTATGAAAAGAGTAATTATATTTTATTCTTATACTAATAATACTAGAAGTATTGTACAAAAGATTAAAGAAAAATATGGATATGATAGTTTTGAGATTAAACCTACAGAAGAATATTCGGATGATTATAATCTTGTTGTTTCTTCTGAAGAAAAATTAGTTCCAATGGACTATCAACCAGATATTCAAGAAATGGATGTTGATTTTTCGAATTACGATGAAGTGATTTTATGTACTCCTGTTTGGTGGTATAGTGTTGCTTCTCCAGTTAATACTTTTTTACATAATTATGACTTAAAAGGAAAAACGATTATCCCTGTTGCGACAAATGGTGGATGGTTAGGAAGAACTTTTGAGAATATTGAAAAAGTAACTGGATGTAAATTAGAAAAACCATTAAGTTTAAAATTTGATGAAAATCGTTTAGTAGATCCTTATGAATTTGAGGATTGGTTAAATGGTTTAGAAGAGAGTGAGGACCTTATCTAAGGCCCTTTTTTCTTGATTTTTTGGCCTTTTTATGGTATAATATACCAACAAATATGAGAGGGGTTCGGTATTTGTGAAAAAGGTCGTTAAAACGATTGGTGTTTTTGTTGTACTTATTTTAGTAGTAATGACATTACCAATTTTATTTACATTTGTTTATCGTGGTATTGATTCTTTAGGACAAAAGTCTGTTCGTTTAACAGAGAGTGGTACTCCTGTACCAAGAGCTTATGCTAGTAGTGATACGGATGAAGTAGAGGAAGAACCTGTTAAAGTTGTTAAGACTTATAAAGATTTAGAGTTTGATTCTACTTATTATCCATACTATGGTATGTTAAATAAAAGATATCGTGATTTATATAAGCAAATCTATTTTGAAGTTACTAATTTAGATAGTGTTATTAAACCAAATATTGAGATTAGTCGATATGATTTACCTCAAGTAGTAGAAGCTGTTATTTATGACCATCCAGAATTATTCTATTTAAGTAACCGTTATAGTTTTAAATATAATGGTCGTGATATTGTTTATGAGATTACTGTTAAGTTTAATTCTTTAGTAAATGATTATGATGCGAATAAAGAACGTTTTGAAACAGAATTAAATGGTATTATTCAGATGGCAAATCAATATTCTACGGATTATGAAAAAGAAAAAGCGGTTCATGATTATCTTTATGAAGTATTAACCTATGACTCAAATGCATCTTATAGTCAAAGTGCTTATAGTGCTTTAGTAAATCATAATTCTGTTTGTGCTGGTTATTCGAAGGCGTTCCAATTAGTTATGACTAGACTTGGTATTCCTACTTATTATGTAATTGGGGATTCTTTTGGAGATCATGCTTGGAACTTGATTCGTATTAATGATACGTATTACAATGTTGATGTTACTTGGGATAATACGACTTATTCAAAGTATGCTTATTTTAATATTAGTGATAGTGAGATTGGTACGGATCATAGTAGAAGAGGTATGGCTATTTATTTACCGGAAGCAGATACTAGTATGTTTTCTACTTCTTCTATCTTATATCGAACTGCATTTTAAAAGGTAGGATTAATTCCTACCTTTTTTTAGTGTATATTTAATAATTTCAATTACTTCTTTTTTCATTTCTTCATAATTCATATTATTATGTTTATGATAAGTAACTTCGTGACATAAGTTATCAATTAAACCAATTACAATATGTACCTTTATATCAATATTATCCATATCAATATGATTGTTTCTTAATACATTTACTAATCTTTCGGATGCGATTAATTCGGATTCATGAAATACTGCATTGATCTCTTTATCTAGATGAGCCATAGCCATTAATTCTTCATGAGCTTTTTTGGATAGGGTATGTTGCTTGATATATTCTTCTATAATATCTTTAATGAATTCATCATAATTATCAATTACTTTATTTTCATCCATATTAATTAATGGGAATAGAATCTTTTGAGAGTAAACTTTTACTCCTTCTAAAAGAATTTCTTTTTTATCTTTAAAGTATTGATAGATGATTCCAGTAGATACTCCAGCGTATTCTGCAATATCTTTGGTACTGATGTTATAGTATCCCTTTTTACAAATAATTTCGAATCCTTTTTTTACAATTGTATTTCTTGTTTTAATTGACCGATCTTGTGTTGGTTTTCTTGTTTGCATAAATGTCCCTTCTTTTTCCAATATTATACACGAAAATAAAGGGATTGACGAATATTTTTTAAAAGTATAAAATAAATGTGAACTAAAGTTCATATTTTAGAAAGGGATTTTTATGGAATTAATTAAATTTGACAATGTTGTGAAAAGCTATAAGATTGGTGAGAATACTTTTCAAGCTTTAGATGGAGCAACATTTTCTATTAATAAAGGGGAGTTTGTTGTTATATTAGGACCTAGCGGTGCTGGAAAAAGTACTTTATTAAACTTATTAGGTGGTATGGATAAAGTTACTAGTGGAACGATTACTGTAGGAGATCATATTGTTAGCGATTATAATGATAGTGAACTTACAAAGTATCGTGCAAGTGATGTTGGATTTATTTTCCAATTCTACAATATTTTGCCAACTCTAACCGTATTAGAAAACGTAGAATTAGTAAAAGATATTGTATCTAGTAAAAAGAGTGCAGAAAAGATTTTAAAGGATGTTGGACTTGGAAAACATATGAATAAGTTTCCATCTCAATTAAGTGGTGGAGAACAACAAAGAGTAAGTATTGCAAGAGCAATTGCGAAGGATCCATTATTATTACTTTGTGATGAACCAACTGGAGCATTAGACTCTAAGACTGGTGTTGAAGTTTTAAAACTATTAAAGAAACAATGTGATGCGAATAATGGAGAAAATACAGTTGTTATTGTTACACACAATGCTTTAATTGCAGAGGTAGCAGATCGTGTTATTCGTCTAAAGAATGGTAAAGTTGAATCTAATACAGTAAATAAGAAACCAAAAAATATTAGTGAAGTGAAGTGGTAATATGTTGTTTAAAAAGATGATTCGAGATATTCGAATGAACATCTCTCAGTTTGTTACTATCTTCTTAATGGTATTTATTGGAGTGATGGCTTATAGTGGTATTGAGTCTTATATGAATGGTATGAGATCTGCTGCGGATAAGTTTTATTCTGAAAATAATTTACAAGAAGTAAATTTAATGGGAGAAAACTTTACCAAAGATGATTTAAAAAAGATAAAAA
>JAFUFG010000015.1 GCA_017470045.1 Bacilli bacterium
AGATAGATCTCCAATTAAAAAAATTGAGTGGGCTCTAAATTCACCTGGATTAAAATCAAGTGATACAGCCGCAAAGAATTATAGAGTTGTAACAGAGACACCAATGGTAAAAGAAGGAAAATATATCATTCGAATACCAGATGATGGATATCGTTATGGAATCTTAACAATAACAGATTCTACAGATCAAAAAGCAATCATCAACGTAGAAATTGCGTATGATAGAACAAATCCAACAACTCCAAATGGTGGTAATATTGGAGGTGTTTCAGGAAGTAACTCAACAGCATATACCCAAAATGCTTCCGGAAGCAATGATACAATTTCAGGATTAAAACAATATTTATATTGTATTAAAAATAATAATACAGCCCCAAATAAAGAAGATTCTTGCTTTAAAGGTAGCAATAGTTTCACAAGAAGTTGTGGAAAGACATATCATGCATATACGATTGCAGTAGATAATGCTGGTAATAAATCAGAAGTACGTGACATGGGTCAAACAAGTGACGCAGCCGATAGTTGGAGTGGTTGGAGCAATTGTTCAAAACCTTGTGGTGGTGGACGACAAACAAGAAGTAATTCTTGTGCACTAAAAGGTGTCCAAACTAGAACATGTAACAATAATCCATGTACTCCACCAATACCAGATGCATACAAAGGAACATGTAATCTAGTTGGTCAAACACAATATCTCATTCGTGGTGGTTGGTATAGTCCACAATGTGGAAATCAAACATGGGCTTATATCCATTATTGTGCAGATGCCAATGGTAATCTAAGTGCCAGTACATTAACATTCCGATTATCAAACTATAACATGGCTGGTGTATCACAAACTTCAATTATTAATGATACGGCATTTGGATGTCCAAGACCACCGTTAAACTGGTATAAAATAGGTTCTAAAAACGATGGATATTAGGAGGCAATATGAAAAAGAAAGCAATTATCTTAATTATTATCGCAATCGTAATTATCTCATTTGGAATTGGAATTTCCGTATTAACAAAGGGCAAAGAAATCAACTTAAATGAAAAACACGAAGAAAAAGTAATAAAAGCAAAAGAAAAATCGAATTGTGTAGATTCTATGTGTATAGATGAAATAAAACTATATGCCCAAAAAAATAATGACTTGTACTCGATTTATGGTACAATGAGCAACACGGATAAAATGACATCAGCAAAAGAATACTTTACTTTAGTATTCACAATCGACGGACAAGAAAAGACAGAAACCTTCCCAGTTGTTTCAATAGACGGAATAGAAGAAAATGAAGTAATGATTGGTACAAGCAAGAAAATTTACGAAAATGCAGAAGATTACATTTTAAGAAAAGCAACGAAGGATGAAATAGAGAAATACATGAATTCGTTAAATACAGATGTTACAGAAAAGTAACATCTGTTTTTTTGTAGAAAGAAGAAAAGAATTTGTTATAATAATAATGGTGATAAAAATGTCAAAAATAATACTATGTCCAAACGAAGAAAAGAAAAGAATACTAGAAGAAAACCAACATAGTAATAATCTTTTTAATCAAAAATATATAACAAAAAAAGAGTTTATGGATAACTACTTTTTTTCCTACGATGAAACTGCTTATGAATACTTAATGAACCAATATGGATATCACTTAGATGTATGTAAGGTATATTTAAAAAACTTATACCCAATTGATGTCAATACGCATTATCATTCCGACAAGATTAATTTTTTAAAAAAGATAAAGATAGAATTATTAGAAAAAAACTTATTAAAAGAAAATAAACCATTTCAAGAATTTATTCATAACTCTGATATAGAAATAAAATCCTATTATGAGTTAGAAAAATACATAGAAAAGGCTATTGGAAAGAAAATAGAATTAGAAGAAGCTGTTCCAAATTTTTCGGTAGTAAAATGCAAAACATTAGAAGAAGAAGTAAATGATGTATGTATAAAAATAAGAAAATTATTAAAAGACGGAGTAGATATAAATCATATCTACTTATCAAATGTAAGTAATGATTATTACTATACGATAGAAAAGTTATTTTCTTATTACCAAATCCCAATTAACTTAGATAAGAAAAAATCAATCTATGGAACAAAAGTAGTAAAAGATTATCTAGAGACAAAAGAATTGGATTTAGAGAATACTTCTAATTTTGAAGTTACAAAATTATTAGTAAATGGAATAAATTCACTAGTAAAATGTAATCCGAATCTATCTAGTTACGAGATCTTATTAAAAGACAAATTAAAAAATACTTCTATTCCATATCATAAAAAAGAAAATGCAGTAAATATAAAAGAACTAGATACATCCGAAATAAAAGACACGGATTATCTATTTGTATTAGGATTTAATCAAGATATTTTACCGAAGATGGAAAAAGATATTGATTATTTAAGTGATAAAGAAAAAGAAGAATTAGACCTATATAAGACATATGAAATTAATACCAGAAGAAAAAAAGTATTATTAAACCTACTAGGAAAAGTAAAACACCTTAATATCTCTTATAAGGAGTCCTCTCCTTTTAGTAATTTCTTAAAATCAAGTCTAATTGAAGAATATCATATAGAAGAGATAGACCCAATCGAGGATACAAAAGAGTATACAAATCGTTATAACGAAATTCGACTAGGAGAAGAATTCGATAGTTTTTATAAATATGGAGAAGAAAACAGTACACTAAAATTATTAAATACGCATTATAACATTCCATATAATACTTATTCGAATCATTATACCGGAATACCAAAAGACTTTTACAAAAATCTAACAATTCCATACAATATGTCTTATTCTAGTATAGATAAATATAGTGAATGCCCATTTAAATACTATGCAAACTATATCTTAAATTTATCCGATTATGAAGAAAAGTTTCCAAGTTTTGTAGGAAATCTATATCATTATATTTTATCAAAATATCAAGAAGAAAATTTTGACTTTGAAAAAGAATATGAATATTATTTACAAAACAGAGAATTATCCGCAAAAGAAAAACTATTATTAGGAAAAATAAAAAAAGATTTAATCGATTTAGTGGAGTCCTTAAAGAAACAACAATTGATTACAGGATATGATAATGCCTACTTTGAAAGAAAAATAGAAATACCATTGCCAGATCATAAAATACCAATAAATGTAAAAGGCTTCATAGACAAAATTATGTATTTAAAGAAAAATGGAGAAACCTATTATTCTATCGTAGACTATAAATCCGGATTTATTGATACGAATATTGAACCTATGAAATATGGATTACATATGCAACTACCAATGTATTTGTATTTAATTAAAAATTCGAATCTGTTTGAAAACCCGGTATTTACAGGTATTTATTATCAAAGTATTTTATCAAATTATCCAACATGCAAAACAGAAGAAGAATATTTAAAGAAGATGAAAGATTCCTTAAAACTTCAAGGTTATAGTACCGATAATACAGAAGTATTAGAAAGATTTGATACAACATATGGAAAAAGTGAATACATAAAGAGTATGAACTATACAGAAGAAAAAGGGTTTGGTAGATATGCTAAAGTAATGAGCGAAGATACATTAGAAGAAATGATTAAGTATACAAAGAAGTACATAGAAGATACAACAGAAAAAATATTAGATGGAAAATTCCAAATAGAACCAAAGAACTATGATGGAAAAAATATTTCATGCGAGCTATGTAATTTTAAAGACATTTGTTATGGAAAAGAAAAAGATGTGAAATACTTAGAAAAAGTGGAAGATTTATCGTTCTTAGGAGGGGATGAACATGGCGAAATTTAGTTGGTCACCAGAACAACAACTTGCAATTAACGAAGAAAACAAAAATATCATCGTCTCTGCAGGAGCAGGATCTGGTAAAACGGCAGTATTAAGTGAGAGAGTTCTACGAAAAATATTAGATGGAGTACACGTAAACGAATTATTAGTTTTAACATTCACAAATGCTGCAGCAGCAGAAATGAAAGACCGTATCCGTAGTAAAATTAGAAAAACGGAAGGGTTAGAGAAAGAAGCAGAATTAGTAGATGGTGCATACATTACAACATTCGATTCCTTTTCCTTATCCATGGTAAAGAAATACCATACAAGATTAAATGTAACCAACAATATCAAAATTACAGATCAAGTAATAATTGATTTACAGAAAAAGAAAATCATAGAAGAAATAATGAATGAAAATTATGAAAATCCGAC
>JAFUFG010000149.1 GCA_017470045.1 Bacilli bacterium
ACATTATCTACTATTACACCATTTACTATTTTTTTTTGATGCCATTACTATGATTTCACCTGTGTTTGGATCTTGTAGGATGACACTAGAATGATCATAATACTCTGTGTTTGGTTCCCATTTTGCATAAGACATTTGTTCTTCGATAATTCGTTCTACTTGTTGTTGCAAATTAATATCAATACTTAGTACGATATCATTTCCTCTTGTTCCTTCTTTAATCAATTTTGTTTCTGTAGAGCTTACTACTTCATATTCTGCTTTTTCTCCATGTAAATAGTTTTCGTATTCTTTTTCTAAATAACTTAAACCTACTCTATCATTTAAACTATATCCTAATGATAGATAATGTTCTTTTTCTTCTGCAGGTAGTCCTTGAGATGAAGTAGATACTGTACCTAGAATTGATTTTAAAGTATCTCCATAAGGATATGTTCTTTCCCAACTAAGAGAAGTATTAAACCCCTTTAATTTATCGTTGTTCTCACTAATATACGCATATTCTTGATCCGATGCATTCGTCTTAATCGTTTTTTCTGCATAAGCATAACCGGTATTCATCAAATAATATAAATATGCTGCTTTGTTATCTTCTTCTGTCATCGTTTCTAGCATTTTTCCATCAATTCGTTTTATTTTCAATTCGTATATATCTTTATTGGTTAGTTTCTTTTGAGCATATTTTTCATATTCTGATTCTTTTATTAATTTTCTACATTCTGTTTGGTGAGTTGCTTCATAAAATTCTTTTTTACTTCTTAGTGTTAATCGATTTGTATCAAGAGATACTTTACTAGATACTAAATAAGCTAAATCTGTCATCTCTTTTACTGTTGTACCCTTTTGTTTTGCATAGGTAATGGTATGAACTGCAATATTATCTACGATTACATTATAGTTTCGATCTAAAATTCTACATCTTGGAGTACTTTCTCCAGAAGTTGTTGCGTAAGTCAAGTTTTGCAATTCTTCTTGATAAACTTCTTTGTCTCCTATCATTACTTGGTACATTTTTACAACTAATAATCCAAATAATGCAAAAGACAAAATTAAAAATACAAGAAAACGATGTTGCATAACATATTCATAATTAATTTTTTTTCTTTTTTTCGGTTGTGTACGCTTCTTTTTTCTCATATTTTTAACCCTCCATTATTAGTTTATCACATATTCCTAAAACTATTTCATAAAATTCATTAGAGGTGAAGCTATGAATTCAGAATTTATTGAAAAATACATTGATTTATTAACTCCTAAGCACATCTTAGAGTATGCGAAATCTAATCAAATTTATGTTAGTACCGATGAAAGTATGATTCTTTGTTCTTTTCTTAAGAAAAATTATAAAGAATTACTCCAAAACGATTCGAAACTAATAGAATTAAAACCAATAATTCGACCAGAATTATATAAAGAAATTGTTTTATTATATCAAAAGAAAAAGACCAAATATTTTTAGTCTTTTTCTTTTTATCTGTTCTTTATTTTTTCGATTAATTTATCATCAAATGTCTTTTTTCGAATCATTTCGATTTCGTATTTATAAGGTGCATATTCTTTTTCTACGTATGGAGTTTCTAATATTTTAGGTATTTTTTCTAATTTTTCGTGATAAATAATCTTGCATAGAGTATCAAATCCGATTGTTCCAAATCCGATATTTTCATGTCTATCTTTATGAGAACCAATTGTATTTTTACTATCGTTTATATGAATACATTTTATTTTATCAATCCCAATTTCATTCTCAAACTTATCTAAGTATTCATCAAACTTTGTTAGATCATATCCTGCATCATTTAAGTGGCAGGTATCTAAACATACTCCAATGTTTTTTTTATAATCGCATCCATCCATAATCTGTTTGATTTCCTCTATTGTTTTTCCTACTTCTGTTCCTTTACCCGCCATAGTTTCTAATAAGATTTTTACTTTTGTATCCATGCCACTAAACACCATGTTTAAAGCTTTTTGAATCGTTGCAATACCAGTATCTACTCCTTCGCCTACATGACTTCCTGGATGAAGAACCATATTTTGAATTCCTAATTTTTCGCATCTATGAATTTCTTCTTTTAAAAAACGAATACTGAATTGTAATTTTTCTTTATCAGGATTTGCTAGATTAATTATATATGGAGCATGAACAATTACTTTTGAATAATCAAATCCAATACTTTTCATTTTCATCATTGCTTCTAAGGTCAAGCCATCTTCTATTTCACTTCTTTGTGTATTTTGAGGAGCACCAGTATAGAACATAAACGTATTTGCTTGATAACTCAACACTTCTTCTAAACTTCCTACTAATTGTGTATTCTTATTAAATCCTACATGACTTCCTATTATTAACATTTTATCACCAATTTCATTATAACAAAAAAAGCATCTTTCGATGCCTTTTATTAGTTAATAAATTTACAAATATATTTTTCTTTACCATTTGGTGCTAAATAAGCTTTTTGTGAACCAACTGTTACTGAAGATCTTGAGTTTGCTTCTGTTTCAGTTTTAACAGCATTATGTCCGTTTCCAGCTCCATCAACCATTCTGATTTTATAAGTTACTTTTCCTGTATTAGCTTTGTTTACTTCGATGTATCCAAAGATATGCGCATTACCAAATGATGATTGTCCACCTGATTCAAGTAATTCATTTTTGTTAGCAGTTGCGATTGTTTCAATATTTTGTCCACCTGATGCTTGTGGTACTTTTGTACTCCAGTTCATAACACCACTAGTTGCATAGTTTGTTGGCTTTGTACTGACTGTAGCAAATGGTACATAGTAAGTTCCATTTGGAAGTGCTGATGCCATTGCTAATGTAGTTGTATTTGAGTAGCATTGAATGTTATCTGCAATCCATCCTTGTTTAACTGCTGCTAAATATTGTCCAGCAGTGTTAGCGAATGTTCCTCTACGTGAATTTTCAATTGTTCTAGATACTGATGGAATAGCTACCATCATTAAGATACCCATGATTGTAATAACTGCTAATAACTCGATCAATGTAAACCCTTGTTGATTTTGTTTTTTCTTTTTGCTTTTAC
>JAFUFG010000150.1 GCA_017470045.1 Bacilli bacterium
AAGACAAGATTAAATCTTCTATTCGTACGATTAAAGAGGCAATTACTAGTATCAAGGTGTAATATGGATGATAAGTTATTAGAATACTTAATTGTTACGGATCAATTGGATGATTTCTTAGGTTTTAAAGATGGAAATTGTCCGAATTGTGGAGACGAATTAGTAGAGATTTTATATGGAAGACCAACACCTGATGTTTATCAAGAAGTGGAACAAAAGAAACTATATTTAGGTGGATGCGTGGTCGGAAATAAAGTAGCGAAATACCATTGTTATGGATGTGGAAAAAACTTTTATGAAGATGGAAAAGAAGCAAGATAAAAAAGTCTTGCTTTTTTTGATGCGGATGAGTATAATCAATATGAAAATCATTTTCAAATTGGAAGAGGTGGAATATGACTTACAATACAAAACAAAAAGATATTATTTTATCGTTGATTCAAAAGAAGACTCATGAGTTTACGATTAAAGAGCTATATGATGAATTAGATGGATCAGTTGGACTTACTACGTTTTATCGTTTAATCGATAAATTAGTTCTAGAGAATCGTGTGAATAAATATATTGGAAAAGATAATATTACTTATTATCAATACTTAGAAGAATGCGATTGTTGCAATCATTATTATTTGAAGTGTGACTCTTGTGGAAGTATGATCCATGTTGATTGTGATCATATTGAGGAGTTAACGAATCATATTACGGAACATCATGGTTTTGTTCCAAATAAAGAACGTATTATTATTCATGGTTTATGTGATGTTTGTTCTAAGAAAGGATTACTATGAGAAGAAAATCTTTGATTTGTTTTCTTATCTTCTTTTTTCTTTTTTCACAAGCTCTTTTATTAACACATCTAAAACATGAATGCAGTCATGATGATTCTTGTCCTATTTGTTTTGTATTAAATCATTTTTTTCAAAAAATAAAGAATTCTAGTAATGCTTTATTCTTTATTATTCTTGAATTTTCTTTTTTCGTTTCTCGAATTATTGATACGGATTGGTATTTTGATAATCGTAAAGATAGTTTGATAGGGTTAAGAGTGAAACTTACTAGTTAAAAAGTTCTATTTAAAAAAAGAAAAATAGAAGGAGATTATTATGTTAGATTGTATATTAGATGGTTTGATGGATACCATTAAAATTATTCCATATTTATTTGTTACTTTTTTATTGTTAGAGTTTATTGAACATAAGATGAGTCATAAGAATCAAGACTTATTATTAAAACATCAAAAGTTCGGACCGATAGTAGGCGGAATATTAGGTGCGTTACCTCAATGCGGATTTAGTTCTATGGCTGCTAATTTATTCTCTAGTAGAGTAATTACGATGGGAACGTTAATTGCAGTATTTTTATCTACTAGTGATGAAATGCTTCCAATTATGTTAAGTGAGAAAGCAGATTTTAATATTTTACTTTGTATTATTGGTTTTAAGGTTATTGTTGGTATTATTATTGGATTTCTTATTGATTTATTTTATCGACAAAAACAAGAAAAGAATCATGAACATATTCATGAGATGTGTGATGAAGATCATTGTAGTTGTGATCATGATGGATTATTTCTATCTAGCTTAAAGCATACTTTAAAAATCGGATTTTTTATTCTTGTTGCGAATTTAGCAATTAATCTAATTATTTTCTTTATTGGAGAAGAGACTTTATCGAATTTATTATTAAAGAAAAATATCTTTACTTATTTTGTTGCTAGTTTGATTGGACTAATACCAAATTGTGCAAGTAGTGTTATTATGACAGAGTTATATTTATCAAACTTTATTACTGTCGGTACTTTAATAGGTGGATTACTTACAGGTAGTGGATTAGGTATTTTACTTTTATTCCGTACGAATAAGAATATGAAAGAGAATTTTTCAATATTATCTATTATTTACTTTACTGGTGTAATTGTTGGATTACTTGTCGATTTATTTGTATAAAAAGTTGCATATTAGTGCAACTTTTTTTTGTGTTATAATGATGATAATAGGAGATGTTTTTATGAAGAAAGCTTTTATTGAAGGATGTAAACAATACTATGTAGAATTCTTAATTATGGCAATTCTTGCTATTTGTATTTTTGGATTTACTGGAGAGTGGGGATTAGCATTTGGGGCATTAGGAATTATTGCTATCACGTTTCTTACTTTGACAATTTATTATGCAATAGTGTTTGGTGCACCAATTGAAGTTGTTGAAAGTTTATCTGATCTAGGTAAGAGTATGAATGATATGACAGATACATTAGAGGATATACAAGATACTAATGCATATATGAATATGACTCCTAAAGAACAGGCTTTCTATCGTGCAATGAAAGAAAAAGAAAAGAAAGAGAAATAAAAGATGGGATATCCCATCTTTTTTATGTTCTATTATTCGTATTTTCTAATACGTGATCATTTGTTAGGGCAACTTTTACAGTTTCGTTATTTCTTTTTTGAACACGAACTTCATCATTACCTAAATAACTAAATACATGTTCTACATATTTTGAGTCACCTGTGTGTAAAAATGCTCTATAGTTTAGCCATGAATTTTCTGTAGGATTTTGTCTCATGCTTGCTTCATCAATGTGTTCTAATTCTGCACATGTTTTTAATACTTTATTCATATTTCCAGGACCGAAGTTATATGATTGTAAGGCTAGGGGAATATTATAATTATTTGCTTCCATATTACTTCTTAAAATCATAGATCCAATTTGAATATTTGTTTCAAGATTATTTAATTTTTCTTTTGTAATTTTAACGGTTTCCATTTGTCCTGTTTCAAAGTTATAAGCAGAGATAGAAGAATCTACCCATACTGCTTTTTCTACTTGCAT
>JAFUFG010000151.1 GCA_017470045.1 Bacilli bacterium
CTGAATTAATACCAGTATATCCAAAAACATTCGGCTCAAAAATAGAAACAATCGAAAATCCATCTTCTACATAACAAAAAGAAAAAAATTGTCTCGTAACTAAAATACGAACCAAACATTATGGACCTAGAGAATCCGGAGTAGAATTTCGATTTCCCAATCCAACAATTAAAATAGAAGAATTATTCGTAACATACTTTTTCAATTCCTCTACTAAAAACTTTACAATAATGGACTTCTGATCCTTATCCGTAGAATCTAGAAAGCCAATCGTACTATAATGATGATTCTTATATTTCGCATGAAACAACTGTACACCAGACTCTTCTTTTATCGAAGAGTGATCTACACAAAAATCAATCAATAAATCCGTGTGAATTCCCTTATTTTCCGAAATAATATGCAATTTAGGCCACCTCCTATTGATAATATTGACAAAATATCAATTTTTATTTGCTTTTTTGCTTATTTTTTGGTAAGATTAATGTGTTTACGAAAAAGTGAGGTGAAAAAAATGCCAAATATTAAAAGTGCTAAAAAACGTATGCGTTCAAGCGTTAAGAAAACAGAAGTAAATACTTTAGTAAATTCAAGTATGAGAACTGCAATCAAGAAATTCGAACGTACAGTTAAAGAAGGAAACAAAGAAGAAGCAAGTAACAAATTAAATATCGCACTTCAAAGAATCGATAAGGCTAAGTCATCTGGACTAGTTCATAAAAATAAAGCTGCTCGTTTAAAATCAAGATTAACAAAAATGAAGAATGATATGGAATAATAAATAACCAATTAGAAATAATTGGTTTTTTATTGCCATAAAATATGATATAGTAAAGAAGTCAAGAAAGGGGTCACCTCATGAAAAACAAATGGAAAGATATAGGAGAAACTTTTATTGGATTTGTGATTGGCGCAGCATTAGGACTTGGTATATTTTACGTTGTAGATAATTATTTCGCATGGGAATATTATTATTTTGATAATTTAATTCTTCATGGAATTAACGAGAAAAAAATCACTATAGAAGAAAAAAATAAGTATTACCGAGACTATAACTTCGAATATGTTCAAACAACAAATACATTCTTCCCTACGAACCATCAAGACATTCGAAATATCTTTTATACATTCCTAAATTCCGGACAAGAAGAATTTACCTTCTATTGTCCAAAAAACTATAAAGAATGTATGGACGAAGTAAATGATATTATCTACGATGAGAAAAAAAGTGAAATTGGAAATATTTATGTATTCAATCATCCATTTAACGATTATAAAACCATTCAATTATCAAAACTAACAAAAGCAGGACAAAATACTTTGAAAGTGAAAAAGAAATACAAAAAAGAAGATATAGAAAAAATAGAAAAAGAAGTAGATCGCTTATTCAATCAATTATACGATAAGAATAAATCCGATTACGACAATATTAAAACGATTCATGATTACTTAGTAGAAAATGTGGAATACGATTCTGTAAAATCCGACTTTATTAAAAAGAAATCCGATACAGATAGTATCTATCATTCCGACTCAGCATATGGTCCCCTATTTGAAGGATATGGAATCTGCAGTGGATATACCGATACAATGTTATTATTCTTAGAAAAAATGCACATAAAAAATTATCGAATCGCTACAAAGACTCATATTTGGAATGCCGTACAATTGGATGGTACATGGTACCATATCGACCTTACTTGGGACGAAGGAAAATACACCAATGGAAAAACCTTTGTAAGAGACAAATATTTTATGATTACAACAGAACAATTATTAGAAAATGATCAAGAAATACATAACTTTGATCAGAACATTTATCTAGAATTAAAACAATAAATGCATTATTTACTTAATGCATTTTTTATTATACAATTAACATAGAATAAGGTTGGTGAAAACGATGTTAAGAAAACTAGCATATTTTAATATAGTAACTGGTATTTTAGTGATATTAATTGGACTAGGATTTAACTTCAAAGAAGAAATCGTAACCTTTTACAATGAAAAAGGAACAAAAAAGTTCACAAAAGAAGTAGAAATAACACCACAAAATGATTATTATCGAGATTACGATTTTGAATTTGTTCAAAACACCACCAACTCTACTCCAAACTCCTATCAAGAGTTATTAAACTTAATCTATAGCATTATTAATAATGGATATACAAGTTTTTCCTTCTATTGTGGAGACGAATACGCATACTGTATAGATGATGTAAAATCAATCGCGAAAAGCAACGATATTCTTTCAACCATAAATAATTATGTACATCCCTATAACAGTTTCGACTTAATAGAAACAGGATGCAAAGGAGATCGAATTTATTTCCAAATCCGTCATAAATATTCCGATGCACAAATTGAAGAAATCAATAAAAAAGTCGATGAAATTATGGATAGCACCGTCAATATGAATGAAATTCAAATGGATAGTATTCGTAAAATCCATAACTACATCATTAATAATACAAAATATGATAGTGCCAGAGCAGATAGTAATATAATAGATTATGATTCCGATATTGCCTATGGCCCCCTACTAGAAGGATATGCATTATGTGGAGGTTATACAGAAGCTATGGAATTATTCTTAGAAAAACTTCATATTAAATCATTCCGAGTAGCAAGCGAAGAACACATATGGAATGCAGTAGAACTAAATAATATCTGGTATAACTTAGATTTAACTTGGGACGACCCAGTAGTAGATACTGGAATCAACCTTTTAGATGATACATACTTTATGGTGGATACAAAAACAATGCAAGAAAATGATATGACAGAACATGACTTCTACAAAGAGTATTACAAAGAATTAAAAAACACGTAGTTTAACGACTACGTGTTTTATTATCCTCACTAGGATCATATATAAAATTACGATTCATTTCAGTAACTGTAAATCCAGGTACTTCTCGATTATTCCCCATAGTACCAGAAAACTTATTTGATTCAAACTGATACTTAACCTCAGGATAAGTATAGGAATCAACTGCCCCATTACTTCGAATCGATACATAAGAATTCGTTTTTATATCATTAACTCCTAAATCATTAAAAGTAAGTAATGTCATAGCAGAATACTTCTCATGAAAATCATCAGAATCATCATAAGATAAAAAGTTCATTACAAATCGTGGATTTGTTTTATCCTCATTATCTTTCGAAAAGAATTTATTCTTTAATTCAATCTCATATGTAAATTTATCCACTGGAGGCAATTCACTATTATTCGTCATCGCAATAAAGAACTTAACTTTCGTATCAAGATTCATATCTTCTGGTAAATCATTGAAAAACTTCTTAATTTGACGAACATTTCCTTGATATTTCATATCCTGATTTTTAGAAATATAAGAATAAACTTTTTCTAATTTCGTTTCAAACTCAAGATTTGTTCTTAAGTTTTGATTTTCTAAGGTAAAGCCAGTTAACTTTAATCCGTTTTTAGCATAAGACATATCAGAACGAATAATGCTCAATACACTATCCGCATTAACAATGTATTTGCCACATCGAAAGTTAAGAGAAGTATGACTTTTAGAGTAATCCGAATTACCAACAAGTTCAAATTTAAGACCTAACTCTTTTAAAAAGGCAGCATAAATAGAAGTAAATTC
>JAFUFG010000152.1 GCA_017470045.1 Bacilli bacterium
AAAATATACAGGCATATGGACTTTATACCATGCTATTCTGTAAGCACTTATAACATATGCAGCAGCATGTGCTTTTGGGAACATGTATTTTATTTTGGCACAAGATCCGATAAACCATTCTGGGATACCTGCTTCTTCCATTGTTTTTACATGTTCTTTCCATGCTTCCGGCTCTTTTGACGCTTTTCCTTTTCGCACAAACTCCATGATTTTAAATGCTTTTAATGGTTTTACTCCATGATACATTAGATAAACCATAATATCGTCACGACAACCAATTGTTTCTTTAAATGGAACAATATTATTAGCAATTAAGTCTTGTGCGTTTCCTAGCCATACGTCCGTTCCATGAGAAAGTCCTGATATTTTTATTAATTCTCCGAAAGTAGTTGGTTTTGTATCCTCTACTAGTTTAATAGTAAATGGGGTCCCAAATTCTGGAATTCCTAATGTACCAGTGTTACACATAATTTGTTCTTTCGTTACTCCTAGTGCTTCTGTCGAAGTAAAAATACTCATAGTTGCTTTATCATCTAATGGAACTTTTAAAATATCTGTTTTAGACTGATTTTGAATCAATCTTAATTGCGTTGGATCAGAATGACCTAAAATATCCAATTTTAAAAGACATTGATCAATTGAGTGATAATCAAAGTGAGTTGTTCTCCATTCTGCTGTTGCATCTTCTGCAGGAAATTGATATGGTGTAAAATCAGAGACATCTTTGTAATCTGGAATTACGACTATTCCTCCAGGATGTTGACCTGTTGTTCTCTTTACCCCTGTACATCCAATTGCTAGTCTTTCAATTTCTGCAGTTCGCATGTCTTCTATATTTTTCTCTTCACAATACCCTTTGACAAAACCAAATGCTGTTTTATCTGCAACAGTACCAATGGTACCTGCACGGTAAACATTGTCTTCACCAAATAATACTTTTGTATAGGCATGAGCACTTGCTTGATTTAAATCTGAAAAGTTTAAATCAATATCTGGTACTTTGTCTGCATTAAAACCAAGGAAAGTTGCAAATGGCATATCTTGTCCATCTTTTATCATTGGAATATGGCAATTAGGGCATTCTTTGTCTGGTAGGTCAAAACCTGATGAATAATCTGCACCATATGGTTTTCCATTTTCGTCATCAAAAATACTTTTTTTACATTTTTCACAGCGATAATGAGCAGCAAGTGGATTGACTTCTGTTATTCCCATCATAGTTGCTACAAAACTAGAACCTACAGAACCACGTGAACCTACTAAATATCCTTCATCATTGGAATGCTTTACTAATCTTTGGGCGATTAGATAAATAGGATCAAATCCTCCTCCAATAACTCCTCCTAAGGCTTTTTTGGTAGCTTTTTCTAGTCCTTTTTCATCTAATTCTTCTTCACTTGTTTTCTTTACATACTCTTTTACTACAGAGATTACTTTTTCTTTTCCCTGAAGAATGGTATCATGTAATTCTTTATGTGATTGAATGTTAAACTCTTCTTCTGTCAGATTTTTTTCTTGTAGCTTTTCCGTAATAATTTTAAATAAAATATCTCCATATAATTCTGTAGCAATTCTTTCTTCAATGGCATAAGGTAATGGATTTCCATACCAGTCTGCTGCTCTTGTATATACAAGATCTGTTACTACTACTGGACAGTCTAGATAACTTTCTCCATCGTCTGCTTTTACTCTTGGAGAGAATGGTATTCCACCTGTATCTGGAATTACTTCTACAATTTCACACATATTTGCAATTTTGTTGGTATTTTCCACTACTATTTCGTATGCTTTTTCTTCTCCTAAGAATCTAAAATCCTCTAACATTTCATTGGTTGTTCTAAAGTGATTAGATGGGATTTCTTTTATACCATTTCTTGCTAGAGGATGTCTTCCTCCTCCTGGTACTTTTTGATTTACAATGATTTCACGATAAATTTTGTCTTCTCTTTTTAGATGATGAACATCTCCTGTTGCGACAATTATTTTTCCTGCTTCTTCTGTAACTCTTACAATTTTTTCAATATTTGCAGCTACTTCTACTTTTGTACCAAAATCTCCTGTTTGTATTAAGTGATCATAGCATTCCATCGGTTGCACTTCAACATAATCGTAAAAACGAATAATATTAGATAATTCGTCATCACTTTTAGACTTAGCCTCATTAAATACTTCACTTTCGTAGCAGCCACTTCCAATTAAGAGTCCTTCACGATGCTCTTCTATCACGCTACGCAATATTCTTGGAGTTTTATATAAATATGTAGTGTTTGCTAAAGAAACTAATTTAAATAAATTTTTTAGCCCAACTTTATTTTTTACTAGAATATTGATATGATGAGCTCTACCAAATTTGTGTATTTCTTCTTTACTTACTAATTTATCTAAGTCGCTCATTTTCTCTATATTACGATTATATAATTTTTTTAACATTTTATGGAACACCAGTGCCGTTCCTTCTGCATCATAATCTCCTCTGTGATGTGCAGATTCATCCCAAGGAACATCGTAACGTTTCACTAATGCACTCAATGAGTGTCTTGCAAAATCAGTATCTAGTGTTCTTGAAAGTTCTAAAGTATCAATAACTGGATTTTTGAATGTTCCTAAATTATATTTTTTATAGGCCATTTCTAGAAAAGAGACATCAAATTTAGCATTATGAGCAACCATTGGGCAGTCCCCAAACCATTCGATAAATCTTTTAATTGCATTTTCCTCATTGTCTTTTCCTGCCAACATTTCATCAGTAATGTTAGTAATATCTATAATTTTTTGAGGGAGTGGTCTACCTGGAGATATTAATTCATCATATTTTTCTAATATCATTCCATCCTTTATTTTTACTGCACCGATTTCAATGATAGAGTCTACTCCACCGGCGTTAAATCCTGTTGTTTCAAAGTCAAATACTACAAAAGTTTGGTTTAACATTATTTCATCATTTGGTCGAAGTACAATGTCTACAGCATCATCAATCATAGTAAGTTCAGACCCATAGATTGCTTTGAAAGGTTCTTCACCCTCTTTTAATTTTTTATTATGATCTGTTACCATACTAAAGACATGAGGAAAACCTTGAACTCCATTATGGTCTGTGATTGCTACTGCATTCATGCCAAAACTCATTGCTGTTTTTACAATATCTGTTTCGTCTGCTACACCATCCATTTGACTCATCTTTGTGTGACAATGTAATTCTACTCTTTTTGTTTCCGCTGTATCCCTAATACTATTTTCTTTTTTATTGATTTTTAGAATATCTGTTGGATTTAATACTAGTTCTTTTGAAAACTTATCAACGACTGTTTTTCCTCTAAATTTATACCAATTACCTACTACTAATTCTTTTTTTAAATGGTTATATTCTTCTTCTTTTCTAGCAAATACTTTACAATAAATACTATCAGAATTATCCGTAACTTTTAGTGTAATAATTTTAAAATCTGTTTTACTGGACTCAAAGAAATCTATTCCGAATATTTTTCCTTCCATAACCACATTATCATATTCTCCAATGATAGTTTTAATTTTAATTGCTTCTTCACTAATTCCTCTTCCGATAATACTATTTTCATCTTTAGGTTCTTTCCGGTATTGCTTTTTCTCTTTAGGTTTTTCTTCAGCAGGCTTTGATTTTGTTTGCTCTAATGTAGGCATTTGTTCATTTTCTAATTCTTTTTTGATTTCCTCCATCACACTATTATCATGTCTCATGATGATCTCAATATTAGAAGAATAACCTATTTTTTTGTAGAAATCATTTATTTTGTCACTGCACTTTTCTAGACGTTCTTTTTCCGACTCGTTTGATGTTACTAACACAAGTAATCCATTTTCAATTTTCATTGTATCTTCATATAGTTCTAGTACTGCTAAATCTTCTTTAAGCTTGTTTAATAGAACTGGGTAATAATCCAAATATTGCTCTATACTTGGATTCTTTATTTCAAAAATAAACTCAATTTTTTTAGCGTTAGAATCTAAACTCATTTTTTTTGATTCAAGTTCTTCATATATTTCAACTGGTAATAAGAAATCTTTTTCGATATAAATACGCCAGTTATCAACTTTGGAATTTACTTTTATTTTCGTAATTTTTGCATCTGAAAAATATTGATAAGATGACTCATCAATATTTATTTTTTCTAGTAATATTTTTATTTTATCATCCATGATAATCCCCCTGTTCTTCTAAATTTGCTATATTAGGATTTCTGTTTCTTTTTCTTCTATTGTTTCTCTTATAATGTATCGTTTGTTGCGAATACAGAATTCTATAAATTCTTCTATGTTCATTTTTTTTAATTCTTTTTCATATGCATATTTATCCACTTCAAAAACAATTTTATCTCTCATCATATAAGAGAAAAACTCTTCTTGTGGTACTCCCAAATACATTAACCAATATGGGTATAACCATCTTTTTAGCGATAATAAATATGGACTTCCACTTTGATAACAACTTCTTCCAGTTAAACGTGTTGCGTATTCGTTTAATACGGCTAATTCTAGAATAGCTTTTTTGAATTTTTCATATTCTTCTTTATATCGTTTTACATTATTTTTTATAATACACATATTTATA
>JAFUFG010000016.1 GCA_017470045.1 Bacilli bacterium
ATGTTACTCATTCCTATTACTTACCAGAATCATATCAAAAACATGTATATCTAACAATTAAGGCTAGATACAATAAAGATAGTCCAAATAAAGCACTTGCATACGTTAGTGTAGGTACAGGAAATAACCAAACCTTTGCTATTTCAAATTTAACAGAAGAATATCAGACGTATAGTTATATGTTTTATCAATCATCTAGATATATTGGATTTAACGTAGTAGAAACAGCAAATCAAAATAAAAAGACTACGGTTGACTTTAAAGACATCTATATCCAATATCTGGATTTATCAGATATGCCAGATCCGGATATTTCATTATCGTATAGTAATACAGGATATAAATTTACAAATACTCAAATGATTGATGGAAACAGTGAAATGCCTAATCCATCTGGTGGAACAATGCTAGGTAGAGCAGGTAGTGGTTATGCAAGAATCACAAACCTAGATACTGGTACGGTGTATAACTTTAGTTACACTGGTTCACCACAAGAATTTAAAGCACCAACAACAGGAAAGTATAAAATAGAATGTTGGGGAGCTGCTGGTGGAGATATTTCATCTCCAGTTGGTTCCAATCGAAATATTGCATCACGTGCTGGACGAGGTGCATATACTTCTGGTGAATTGACACTTTTGGAAAATAAAGTTCTATATGTATATGTCGGAGGAGCCGGAACATATGGAAAAGGTGTTAAACAAGGTGGATGGAACGGTGGAGGAACCAATGGTAAAGGTCCAAGCTGGCCATCCGGAGGTGGTGGCGGAGCCACAGATATAAGAACAATAAATGGAAACTGGGATAATCTAGAATCATTAAAATCCAGAATTATGGTAGCTGGAGCCGGTGGAGGAGCCGATGATGATGGTGGAACCGTTGGTGGTGGAAATGATGGTCGAGGAGGATCCGGTGGAACATTTATAAGTGAAAGTGCTTATATTAACGGAGTAATCTCAAGAAACTTTTTCGCTTCACAAGTAAACGGTCAAGAATTTGGTAAAGGTGGATCACCAACCATAAGTGCAACTGATACCGGTGGAGGTGGAGGTGGATGGTACGGTGGACGTCCATCAAATAACTCTGCTGGAGGTGGAGCTGGAGGTTCATCTTACATTTCAGGACACCGTGGATGTATTGCATATCATAATAAAGATAAATTCTTAAGCACGGAATCATATGAAGAAGATAGTCAATACAAAGGCTCATTCAATATAAATGTGTATGACTTGCGAGATGAATTAGTAAATAAAGATTGGTATGTAAGAATCTATCGTAAGGGTACACTAGTAGAAACTCATCAATATGATCTTATAGGAACAGCTATGGAAGACATAGAAAAATCTTATAAGTTTGATAAAAATGTAAATTATACAGTTAAAATATCTGTTAAGGTTAGAGAAAGATATTATGATTTAGCCGCAGTAGATTTCACAACAGAATCTGAGATTCGAGCAATTCGTACACCACAAGAGTTCCAATCAATGCATACGAATGGTAAATATATTGTATTAAATGATATGGATTTTGGAAAAACGAGCTACTCGTATGAATCTTATTTCTATGGGGAAATTGATTTCCAAGGACATACTATCACAAGAAAAGTAGTATCAAGCGGAAATAACCGAATGTTCTATAGTACTAGAGCAGGAGCAGTCGTAAAGAACTTGGTTGTAGACTATTATCTAGATAATATAACTAGTGTTACGAACTTCCACGGAATTGTCTATTCTAACTCTGGAACATTGGATAACATCATCGTAAATCTAAAAGAGTCAAATGATAATCCAAATATCTATATATCGTTAATCACAAGAGAAAATTATGGAATTGTTCAGAATTTCGTTATCAATGCTGAAGCAAGATTATCTTGTTTAGCAGGTTCAGGATATTTATCTTGGTATAACTCTGGAATTATAAGAAATGGATATGTACATGGTGAAAATATATATGCATACTATCAAAATGTTGAAACCAGAGATAAAAAAGATACCGGTGGATTAACTGGTTATGCAGAGTATAACTCACGTATTGAAACAGTATTCTCTCTTGTATCGGTAGAAAAGACAAATACTTATGGTACTGGTGATAGAGAGAATGTAGTAAGTAACATTGTAGGACGTCACCAATCAGGTTACTTTGGAAATTCTTATTCTGTTGAATTTTCAGATAAAACGAATACAAACCTTTTAACTCAAGACCCTAACATCGGATTTAAAAATGGATTACGATTCAATAAATTGTATTATTCATCGGATAAAACCTATGGTGGTAAGTTTAGTTCGAAAATATCAAAATTAGCATTATATGATAAAACATTCCAAAATGATATTCTAAATAAATATGATGGATTTACAGTAGATTCCTTTGTAGAACTTGGATACTTCCCACAAGTTAAAATGAATGATTGTATGCCAAGACAAGAATGGATCGAATTACCAAAAGTTACTGGAGCAGATTTAGTTGATGTAACTTCTGTAGAAGAAATATCAAATAATGGAGATTCTGCAGTAGTAAAATTACACATAAACAATCCATCTTCAGAAAAAATTGAAAAAGTTACAATTACTGATATTAAGACAGTTAACATTTTGGAACAAAAAGATTTATATGGTAAAACAGATTTAACAGTAGAACTAAAAGATCCAATTGCTTATAAATCAATCTATTATGTTGACACAATCACATTAAAACCAGCTTATGGAAGCAACTACGAAAAGATTTACGAAAAGAATGAGAGAGCAATCAATGTTGACTTATATTGTCCAGTATATACAAGAGACGATTGGAAAAAGATTGTAGCAAAACCAACTCAAAATTATGCATTAATGGATGATATTGATTTCATGAACGTGTCAATGACACAATATATGGTAACCGCTAACTTTACCGCTAAATTAGATGGACGTGGACATACTCTTAAGAATATTACAATCAATAGTGGAAACGCATTATTTACAAGAGTATCTGGTGGTACCATTAAGAATTTGAATATTGAAAATTACAAGAAAACAAATGCAACAACATATGGTGGTGTTGTTTATGAAACAAACAACAACTCAACATTTGATAATGTACATTTGAAAAATATTCAAGTATATGCAAATAACAGAATTGGTGGATTAATGGGATATGGATCTTATACCACAATTAAAAATAGTTCAGTCACAAACTTTAAACCATTAACACCGCCAGAAGCAGAAGATTTGTATGTAGGTTCTTTTGTTGGATATTCGGATTATTTATTCGTAGAAAACTGTTTTGCACAAGATATTGATATCGATATATCAGATGCCATTTCAACATTAGGAATTGGTGGTATCGGTGGAACAATGTGGAATGGAACAATTTCGAACAGTTACGCAGTTGGAAAAATTAATTGTAATTCTGTAAATGTAGGTGGAATATATGGATATGGAGGTTCCAGAATCTTTAACGTTTGGACCTACGTTGATATTATGACCAACCTAGATTATGTAGGAGGAATTGTTGGAAAGAGAGATAATTCAAATATTTCGAATACATTATCTCTAGGTGCAGTATATTCTTCTTATAAATCAAATGAAACAGATAATATTAACAGCACGCCTGGTAATGCAATGGATGTTATTCAAAATAACTATGCATGGGACAAACAAAAATATTATGGATTTGTTAAAGGTACCATGTCATCAGAAGTATTAATTACAACAGAAGATTTAAGAGAGGAAAATACCTATGTAGATTTGATTGGATTTGATGACAAGAACTTTGATTTCAGTCAAATAGAAGATAATATTGTTCCTAAAATTAAAAATCCAGAAACTGGAGAATTAGTTCCAAATCAAGTAGATAAATTATTAACACAA
>JAFUFG010000153.1 GCA_017470045.1 Bacilli bacterium
GGATTAACACAAGAACACTTAGCAACTAGATTAGGAAAGAGTAGATCTCATATTACCAATATGTTAGGTTTATTAAACTTACCAGAATCGATCCAAAAAGAAGTTGGAGAGAAGAAAATTAGTATGGGACATGCAAGAGTTCTAAGTAAGCTAGAAAATGAAGAACAACAAAAAGAACTAGCTACTAAGGTAATGGATGAAGGATTAAGTGTACGTGAACTAGAAAGTTTAACACAAGAACCTGATAAATATGAAAGAACTCATAAAGTAAATAAAGCATACAAAGGCTCTAATGAATATAAATATTTACAAGAAGATTTATGTGAAAAATTAGGAACAAAAGTAAAAATTAAAAATAATAAATTAGAAATTAGCTTTGTTAATAGTAATGATTTAAATCGTATTTTAGAAATTCTACATATTGAAACAAAGTCATAAGAGGTAAATTATGATAGAGATAATGAATTATAAAATCAATTTAAGTTTAATCATATCACCAATAATCTACATTGTTATTGCAATGATTGTTTATAATATTTTAAAGAAAATATTAAAACGTATTGCAATAAATAGTAAGAAAAGAATTACGAAAATTAATCAGAAGCAAAGAGTAGAAACTTTAATAAGCCTAATTATTAGTTTTATTAAGTATATCATTGTAATAGTAGTAGTACTTGCTATATTAGGAACTTACGGAGTAAACGTTACTTCTATAGTAGCTGGTCTTGGTATTACAACAGCAATTATTGGATTAGCTTTCCAGGATTTAGCAAAAGACTTAATCGCAGGATTTTCGATTATTACAGAAGCTCAATATGAAGTAGGAGATACGATTGAAGTAGATGGATTCATGGGAGAAGTCGTTTACTTAGGACTAAAAACAACAAGAATTCGTAATTTTAAAGGTGCTACAAAGATTATTGCAAATCATAATATGGATAAAATAATCAATTATAGTCTTCATAATTCTATGGCAGTAGTCGATGTAGGAGTAGCCTACGAAGAAGACGCTGATAAGGCAATTGAAGTATTAACAGAACTATCCAAAGAATTAGAAGGAAAGATTCCAAATACTACTGGAACTATGAATGTGTTAGGGATTATAGAATTAGATGATTCTAGTGTAAACATTCGAGTAACAATGGAAACAGGTTCAATGAAACAATATGAAGTAGAGAGAAGATTAAGAAAAGAAATAAAAAGGGCATTTGATGAAAAAGGTATAAAAATCCCATACCCACAAATCGAGGTGCATAATGGAAAATAATTTAAAATATGACTTAGGTACAAAAGTTGTTATGAAGAAGCAACATCCTTGCGGAGCAAACGAATGGGAAATAACAAGAGTAGGTGCCGATATAAAAATCAAATGTCTAAATTGTGGAAGAACCATTCTAATACCAAGAGTGGAATTTAACAAAAAGTTAAAGAAGATACTTCCACAGGAAGGACAGTAATATGAATGATAAACCAAAATTAAGACTACGAAAGTTTTACTTTCATCCAATTACAATGTATCTATTATTAATAGTAGCAGTTGTATTATTAAGTGCAATCCTGTCGGGATTAGAGATGCAAGCAACTTATAGTGTTGTAAATAGAAATACAAATGAACTAGACCAAACATTAGTAGCAGTAGAAAATATGTTGAGCTTTGATGGATTAAAATTTATCATCAGTAATGCTGCAAAAAACTTCTTAAGTTTTGGTCCAGTTGTAAGTTTAATTATTTCATTAATTGGTATTAGTATTGCAGAAGCAACAGGAATGATTGAAGTATTCTCAAAAAAGTATTTAAAAAATATGAACAAAGGTGTACTTACTTTCCTAATTATCTTCTTAGCAACAATATCTTCCTTAATTAATGATGTAGGATACGCAATTTTAATTCCTTTAATTGCACTAGTTTACTTTATTATAGGAAGAAATCCAATTTTAGGAATTGTAACAACTTTCTGTGGAGTAGCATTTGGATACGGAGTATCGATATTCGTTGGATCTACAGAAGTAGCATTGATGGATTATACAAAGAATGCAGCAATGTTAATTGATGAAAATGCACACATTGCTTTGACATCAAATTTAATATTTATCATTGTAGCATCTATAATCTTATCAATCGTTGGAACACTAATTATTGAAAAAATTATTGCTCCTAAGATTGGTAAATATAAAAAAGAAGAAGAGTTTGCTGCAACAGAACAATATCACGCATTAAATTTAGAAGAAGAAGAACAAAAAAGAATTGAAAGAGAAAAGAATGAGAAAAAAGGACTTCGCTTTGCTTTAATAGTAAGTATATTAGTTCTAGGAGTATTTATTTATTCCTTAATTCCAAATCTTCCACATTCTGGAATGTTACTTGATTTACAAGAAACTACATATTTAAATCAATTATTTGGAGATAATTCTTATTTCCAAGATGGATTTACATATATGATGGCTTTATTCTTTGTATTAGCAGGACTAGCATATGGATTAGGATCAAAATCAATTAAAAACGATAGAGATCTAATTGAAAAAGCAACTGCAAACTTATCAAAGATAGGACAACCAATTATATTATTATTTGTAGTATCTCAATTTATTGCAATCTTCAAAAAAACAAATATTGGATTAATCGTAACGGCTTGGTTAGCAAATCTTTTACAAACATTAAGTTTAAGTGGTATTCCACTAATTGTAATAACACTTATCTTCATTGCTTTAGCAAACTTTATCTATACAGGTTCTGCTAATAAATGGCTTGTATTTGCACCAGTTGTTGTACCAATGTTTATGCAATCTAATATTTCTCCACAATTTGCTCAAATCGTTATGAGAGCAGGAGATTCGATGGCAAATGGTTATACACCATTCTTGGCTGCATCTGTTATTTATTTAGCTTATTTAAATCTATATAATCTAAATAAAGAAAAGCCATATACCATTAATCGTTCTTTCCGATTAATTACACCATACTTCGCATTAATATCTCTAACATGGATCTTATTAATCGTAGGATGGTACATTATTGGTCTTCCAATTGGACCTGGCGTATATCCAACAATTTAAGACAAAGAAAAAGAACTTCTTCCGAAGTTCTTTTTTTAATCATCAGATAAGTTATCAAAGTATCCTTGAATAAATACAACTGGAGTTCCTTTGTCACCACTACCACTAGTTAAGTCACATAAAGAACCAATTAAATCAGTAAGTCTTCTAGGAGTTGTACCTTGAGTAATCATTTTACCTTTAAGATTTGCATCTTTTTGACGAATTTCATTCTTAATTGCTTCTTTTAATTCATCTCCTCTTAAATCTGGGAACTTATTATCAGAAACAAATTTTAATTTAATTTCATTAGGAGTACCCTCAAGTCCACTCGTATAGAAAGGAGAAACAACTGGATCAGCTAATTCCCAGATCTTTCCTACAGGATCTTTAAAAGCTCCATCTCCATATACCATTACTTCAATATCACAAGAAGTAATTTCTTTTAATTTACGTTGAATATCTTCTACTAAAACTTGTCCTTTAGCAGGGAATAGTTTTAATCTTTCTTCTGTAGATTTATTAGATCCTAGTAAACCATATTTAGGATTACATCCACTACCATCTACAGGAGCATTTAAGATTTCATGTAATGCAATTACATTTGCACCATTTTCTTGTAATAGTTTCTTTGTTTTAAATCTAGTATGAATATCACATGCAATAACATTCTTTGTATATTTTAGAATATCGGTAGCTTTATTAGACAAAACAAATACAGCTTCGCATCCTTCTGCTTCGATTAATTCACGATAGAAGTCAATCATATTAATTCCAGTAAATGGGTGTAACCAATCTCCGAAATCTCTCTTATAATCTTCTTCTGTAATAATACTACTTAAAGTATAGTTACTATTATCAAACTTTTCTTCATCTAAAATACCATTTCCAACTTCATCAGAAGGGAAAGATAATTGTACATATAGTTTCTTTGTACTTCTAGCAATTCCCTTTAAAATTAAAGAAAAACGGTTTCTACTTAGAATAGGAAATACAATTCCTAACTCTTCAGGATTGTTTAGTTTGTTTTTAATATCTGTAGCAATATTATCAACAGTACAATAATTTCCTTCACTAATTCCAACAACTGCTTCAGTAATAGCCACAACATCACGATTTTTAAATTGAAATCCTTCACTTTTTTGTGCATCAAGTAAAGAGTTAACTACGATATCACTTAAGTTATCTCCATCCTTAATAATAGGAGTACGAATTCCACGTACTACAGTTCCAACATTTCTCAAAAATAAATCACCTTCCTATTATCATTGTAACAGAAGAAAAATATTTTATCTATAAATTCAAAGTCATTTTACATTAGTTACAGTTTATGATAAAATATATCCGAAAGAAAAGAGGTATTTATATGAGTTTAACAGCAGGAATCGTTGGATTACCAAATGTAGGAAAATCAACACTATTTAACGCAATTACCAATCAAAAAATATTAGCAGAGAATTATCCATTCGCAACAATTGAACCAAACGTAGGAATTGTTACTGTTCCAGATGAAAGAATGAATAAATTAAAAGAAATGTATGAACCAGAAAGATTTATTCCAACAGCATACGAATTTACTGATATTGCAGGACTAGTAAAAGGAGCTTCTCAAGGAGAAGGATTAGGAAATAAATTCTTATCTCATATCCGTGAAGTAGATGCCATTGTAGAAGTGGTAAGATGCTTTGAAGATGGAAAGATTATTCACGTAGATGGAAATGTTGATCCAATCCGTGACATAGAAACAATCAATCTAGAATTAGCTATATCAGACCTAGAAATCATTAATGGAAGACTAGAACGAGTAGCAAAGAAAGCAAGAACTACCAAAGACAAAGATGATTTATTAGAAGTAGAAGCATTAGAAAGATCAAAGAAAGCTTTAGAAGAAAATATTCCACTAAGACAATTAGAATTTAGTGAAGACGAAAGAAAAGTTTTAAAATCATA
>JAFUFG010000154.1 GCA_017470045.1 Bacilli bacterium
CTCTTCATAATACCATATATATTATAGACTACCCTGGTTTTGGAAAAAGCAAATACAAAAAAGAAAATCAAACGATATTAGATTATGCAAATACCATAAAAAAATGGATGGAAAAAGAGCATATTAAAAACCCTACGATTATTGCCCACTCTTTCGGTGGAAGAATCACAACTCTTCTAAGTGGTTATTATAAAATACCAATCAAACAATTAATCCTTATGGATATCGCATCCATTCGTCCAAAGCGAACCCTTTATTCAAGAGTAAAAACTTATACGTATAAAATATTAAAAAGAATGTTTAAAAGAAATAAAAAAATACAAGAAAAACTATTTTCTCATTTCGCATCTACTGATTACGCTACTCTTCCCATATCTCTTCGTAAAACATTTCAAAATATCGTAAATGTTGATCTAACCAAATTCTTAAAAGAAATCGAACCAAAAACATTAATTATCTGGGGAGAAAAAGATACTGCTACTCCACTAAAAGATGCTTATAAAATAAAAAAAGAAATAAAAGATTCTGAATTAATCGTCTATGAATCCGCATCTCATTATTCGTATCTAGACTATCCGTATCTAACACTCCGAATCATAGAAGAATTTCTAAAAGAAAAAGAAACGTAAATTACGTTTCTTATTTTTCTTCTATAATTTGAATCTTACCGTGATAATGACGATCCATCTTTGGAGTAATCTTATTAACCCATAGATTTAAATTATACATCTTCGTACTATTTCCAGGAATTACATCTTCATCTAATAAATAATAAGATTCTTCTTTTTTATCTGCTAAAGTAAATACTGTTCCATTATTAATATTAAAATGAATACTTTCTTCATTAAATAAACGATCTTCACATTTATCTAGTTTAATAAACTCATCATCTCGAACAAATACGATACGATATTTCGTAGACTTATCATTCTTATTCGTAATCGTAAAACGACGAAGTTGCTTTTCAGATGCTAAAATATCATCTTGAATATCTTCATCCGTTAATGTAACAACATCCCCTATTACATTATGAACCGTAGAATAATCCACTTCTAAACTGCCACTTTCATACGTATTTAAGTATAAAACATTACGATAATTTCTACCAATAATAATAGAGATAATAAATAAGATTACAAGAATTACTCCAGATAAACATACTGTATAGAATCTCTCATGTTTTTTGATTTTATTAATAAAATGTTCTCTCTCTGTATTTGGATTCTTTTGAATATTCGAAATTTTTAACTTACGAAGTACAATTCGACCAGAATCTCTCACTACATGAAATTTTTTCATAACCATCGCCTACTCTAATTCAAGTATACCAAAAAAGTACAAAAAAAAGAATAACTTTTCAGTTATTCTTATGGATTAAGACGATTAGGTCCACGGAATAAGAATTGAGTTTCTTTAACACTTGGAATACTTAATAATAACATTGTAAGTCTATCTACTCCAATCGCAAATCCACCATGTGGAGGGCATCCATATTTAAAGAACTCTAAGTAGAACTTAACATCTTCTCCTAAACCTTTTTCTTTTGCATTCTTGCAAATTTCTTCATAACGATGTTCTCTTTGAGCACCACTAGTAATCTCAACACCTCTCCAGATTAAGTCGTATCCTTGTAGAACACCTTCACTATTTCTCATATGATAGAAAGCTCTTTTTTCAGCTGGGAAATCAATGATAAATAAAAATTCATGATTAAATTTATCTTTTGCAAGCTTGTAAGATAAGCGTTCTGCTTCTGTAGTCATATCAGTCTTTTCAGAATCATCTACTTTATATCCATAACGTTCTTCTAATTCTTTATAAACATCAGCAAGTCTCATTACTGGGAATGGCAATGTTGGAACAACTACTTCTTCTCCAAATAATTCTTGAATCTTTTCTCCATATTCTTCTTTTAATTTACCTAATGCATAAGCAAGCATTTCTGCTTCAACATTCATAACATCTTCAAAGCTATTGATATAAGAAAGTTCTACATCGAAACTAGTAAATTCTGTAGCATGTCTTGAAGTATTAGAGTTCTCTGCACGGAAACATGGAGCTACTTCAAAAATACGACTCATTCCACTTGCCATAGCCATTTGTTTATAGAATTGTGGACTTTGTGCAAGATATGCAGAACGATCAAAATATTTTACTTCGAATACTTCGGCACCAGATTCACTTGCTGCACCTAATAATTTTGGAGTATGAATCTCAGTAAAATCATTGTTGTATAAATACTCTCTCATATAACGGATTAAAGTACTTTGTACCTTAAACATAAAATTATTCTTTTCATTTCTTAAATCAATGAAACGATAATCCAATCTAGTATCAATATTAACATTTGCCAAGTCCTTAAAGTTAAATGGTAATTCTTCTCCACTTGTACTTGTAACTTCAATCTTACTTGGAATAATCTCCATACCATTTAATTTAACTTTAGGAGATTCCATTACTTTACCAGTAATTTTAACGGTACTTTCTACAGGTAGATTATTAATAATTTCTACCATTTCTTTATTTGCTTCTTCACTTTTTTCAATGGTAACTTGTACTTTACCAGTTGCATCTCTTAATATTACAAATTGTACCCATTGTAGATTACGAATATTATCAACGAATCCACTAATCGTTACTTCTTTTTCAAAATAATTTTTTAATTCATTTATATTTAATTTTTCCATAATTTACCTCCTATTTATTATGATAAGTTTTTAAAACATTTTGTTTGCTCTTTTCAAAATTTGTAGTAACACCAGATGTACATAATTCGTTCGCACTATTTACAAGATCAAACCATAAGTAGAAATCTCCTTTATTAGGAGAATTTTCTAACTCCGTATCCATATCTAAAATATCCATATAATCTAATGCATGTTCAAATTCTTGGAATAAGTATTTAGACTTATCCATATAATTCTCACAATGTTCTGCTTCTTGAATAACTTTACCAACAAGTTTTACAGCCATATCATGATGTTTGAATATTTTGGCATTACTTCCATCATCTGGATACAAAGAAAGAACTTTTTCTCTTTCTTCATCATATTCTTTTAAAGAACCAGCTGCTAAATGATAAATAGCATCAGTGAAAGAAAACCAATCTTTAGAAGTTCCTACACTAGGATGATCATAACGAGTGTTATCAAAGTCTACTGGTTTCGAATAAAGGAAAGGATTGTGACTAGCCCAATGATAAATCAACGAAGTAGCTTTCATTCGAGAACCACCTTGTCCTTCTACTTTGGAAATAAAATCCGTAAGATAATCATTCATCATAGGATACTTTAAATAAATATCTTGAGCAGTAGAATCATTTAATCCCTTCGAAAATAAAATACATTTCTTTACACGATCGATAGATTGATCAAACATATCAAAAGCATCAAGATTACCAAAACCAGTATGATTCATTTTAAAATAATGATCTGCAGCTTCTAACAATTCAAGCTCATCATATCGTAAATCTGTAACACCTACACCATATTCTTTTAAAACCTCTTTATACTTTTTTAGTTGTTCTTTCTTTGAAATACTCATATTAACTCCTATTCATGACAATGTCCGCATCCACAATGCCCATGTTCGTGTTCATGATCACAATCACAATCATCTCCACAACCATAGTCGCCAAATTCATCCCCTGTATTCAATTTTTCATCTAAATAATAAATTAAAACATCTAAACTAATAATTTCTTCTTCTCCAGTAGCTTGATTCTTAATCTTAATTTCATTATTATTTAAATCTTCACTATTAAGTACAGCTGTAAATTTTGCTTTTAAACGATCTGCTTGTTTAAATTGACCTTTTAAAGCACGACCAGTATATTCTGTATCAACAATAAATCCTGCCATACGTAATTCTTGAGATAAGTATACAGCGTATTTCTTTTCTTCTTCATTTACATACATTAAGAATAAATCAATGTCGTCAACAATAGGCATCTTAACTTCTTCAAGTTCTAATGCTTTTACAAGTCTTCCAACTCCACAAGCAAAACCAATACAAGGAGTTTCTGGTCCATCTAATTGGCTAACAAGTCCATTATAACGACCACCACCACCTAATACATTATTAGAGCCAAAGCCTTCTACCTTAGCTTCAATCTCAAATACGGTATGATTGTAATAATCAAGTCCTCTTACAATATTAGGATTTACCTCATATTTTACTCCTAAAATATCTAAGTAATCTTTTACTGTTTCAAATCTTTCACAACTTTCATCATTTAAGTAATCAATAGTCTTAGGTGCATTCTTCATAATATCTTTATCTGCATCTACTTTACAATCTAAAATACGTAATGGATTCTTATCAATTCTTGCATTACAATCTTCACATAATTCAGACATATGTGGTTTGAAATAATCAATTAAAGCTTGACGATAGTTATCTCTACTTTCTTTATCCCCTAAAGAATTAATATTAACTTTAATTTCTTTTAAACCTAACATTTTATAAATATTAACAGCTAAAGAAATAACTTCTGCATCTGTCATTGGATCATCGCTACCTAATACTTCCATACCAAATTGAGTAAGTTCACGATCTCTTCCACTTTGTGGTCTCTCATAACGATACATTGTTCCATTATAATAAACCTTAACTGGTTGATTTGGATCTCCAAACATCTTATTTTCAATATAACTTCTTACTACTCCTGCAGTTCCTTCTGGACGAAGAGTAATCTCTCTACCTCCACGATCTACAAAATCATAAGTTTCCTTTGTAACAATATCAGTAGAATCTCCAATTCCTCTATGGAATAGTTCTGTTGCTTCAAATAATGGAGTACGAATGTAGTTATAATTATATTTCTCCATAGCAGCATCAATAACGCTTTCTACATATTTCCATACTTTTGCTTCTCTACCAGTAATGTCATTACAGCCTTTTTGTCTTTGAATCATTTTATCCCTCCTACAAAATAAAAAGGTGCCACCCAAAGGACGAACAAACAAAGTTCGTGGTGCCACCTTATTTTCTACTCTTAATAACCGATAACGTAGTCATACGCTTCCCTTTAATTGGATGTCTTCTATTTACTATTTGAAGTATTTTCACCAACCATACTCTCTCTAAACAACATCATAAATATACTCTTTCCAAAGAAGATACCCATAGTATAAAACTTTTTTTTCAAAAAGTAAATACATAATTATTTATTATTTTCTTCTTCGTTTTCCTCTTCATTTTCAACGTTTTTCTCTATTATTTTAGTTTTATCATCCTTCTTATCAACATCTTTTTTGTTCTTTGAGAAAATGCCAGATGCAGATAAAAAACTAAATAAGAAAATACATACCATTACCGTTGTAACATATACAGGATTATATTTTTCCATAACATCACCAATATTATTATAACATAAAAAAGAAAAAGAGACTTAAATTGCCTCTTTTACTTTGTCAAATCCTCTCATCAAATCTCCTTTAAAGAAATGATAAGTTGTACGAATTAATAAATAAACTGGTAATGCTGCAATAATACCAACTACTCCAAGTAATGTACCACCAACAGATACTGCCATAATAGTAATTAATGGATTTACATTATTGGTCTTACCATAAATTCTTGGAGAGATAACATATCCATCTAATTGTGGGAAAATCAAACAAATAATAGTTGTTGCAATCGTAAGTGGAACAGATACTACTGTTGCTGTAAATATTGCAATAATATTTGTGATTAATCCACCAAAGTATGGAATTACTGTTGTTAAACAAGCAAGCAATCCTAAGATTAACCAGTTTGGATGACCTACAATAAAAAATAAGAAACTATATTCAAAAAATTGAATAATCATAAAAGTAAGTAACCCTTTTAAATAATTCGTAATTTCAACATCAATGCATTTAAGATAAGAAAATGCTCTTTTATTAAGAGATAATAATGCTTCCTTTGACCAAGTACGAATCTTACCCATATCTGCTAAGAAATAAATAAATCCAACAAATCCAACAATAAACTTACTTGAGAATCCTAATATCATATTAATAACTCCCATAGTAGAACTAGTCGCAATATTACCAATTTCTTTTAAGATATCATTTAAATAATCCGTAAGTCTTAATTCAAAAGAACCAAAATTCAAATTGTATTTTAACCCCATATTATCCATGAACTCTAAAACACCTTTTACAAAAGATTTTGATTGTTCATAAAGCAATGGTAAAGTTAAAGCAATCATCCCAAATACAATTAAGGCAATTCCTAACACTACAATAGTAACTGCTAAGTTCTTGGATACACCCTTTCTAACCATCCAATTAATCATTGGAGTAAATGCATAAGCAAATACAAATCCAACAATAAATGGAGATAATACAGAAGCTACTTTTCCAAGTATTCCTAACCATAAATTAATATTGGATAAACCAATATATAAAAGTAACATCAAAGCTGCCAAATTAATAATTCCATAATTTAATTTTTTAGACATAATATTACCTCTCTAAAAGAATTGTCGTTGGTCCAACATTAGTTAAAGAAATATTCATATCTCCTCCAAATACACCAACTTCAACTTTTACATATTTTCTTAATTCTTCATTAAATAATTCATAAAGTTTTGAAGACTCTTCACTCTTCATTGCTTTTACATAACTTGGTCGATTTCCTTTGTTACAATCCGCATAAAGAGTAAATTGAGAGATGGATAAAACACTTCCTCCAAAATCTAAAATACTTTTATTCATAACATCATTTTCATCTGGAAAAATTCGAAGATTTACAAGTTTCTTTGCAAGATATTCGATTTGTTCCATCCCATCTCCATCAGTAAATCCAACAAAGACAACTAATCCAGATTCAATTTCTCCAGTAATATGAGAATCTACAACACATTTCGCATAATCACTTCTTTGAACTAATAATCTCATCGGAATGCCCTCTCTACTTTCTCTACATAACTAAGTTTCTCAACACCTAGAATAACATGTTCTAATTGTTCTAAACCAGTTACATAACAATCTACTTCATAAATACTCTTATCCCCTTGACTTAAAGTCTTAATACCATCGATATTAACAGTGAATAAAGAGATTGATTGCATTAAATCCATCATATGATTTTCACTATCATTCGTAGTAACTAATAAACAAGTTAAATAACGTTTATTCGCATTACTATTCCAATTAACCTCTAGTGTACGATCTTCTAACATAGAAAGATTATGACAATTCATACGATGTACCGTAATACCATTTCCTTTTGTAATATACCCAATGATTTCATCTCCATACACTGGATTACAACAATTTGCTAAATTAACTTTAATACTATCAATACCACTAACAATAATATCTGCATCAATATTCTTACTAGTTACTTTAACAACTTTAGGAGCAGGTACTTCTTGGATTTTATCAATAACATTAACAACACCACTAACGGTTGCTTTTCCATTTCCAACTGCTAAATAGATTTCATCAAGATTCTCTACTTTAATAGAATCACAAATCTTTTTAACATTCTCATCACTAAAGAATTCACTAAATACAAGTTTACGTTTACGTAATTCTTTCTCTAATGCATACTTACCACGATCAATATAGATTTCACGATCATTCTTTGTAAAGAACTGTTTAATCTTATTCTTCGTCGCAGTACTCTTAACCATATTGATCCACTCTTTAGAAGGAGTAGAACTCTTATTTGTATTAATTTTAACAATATCATTATCTTGTAACTCATAGTTTAATGGAACAATATTATTATTAACAATTGCACCTACTGTAGTCTCTCCAACTTTCGTATGAATCTTATACGCAAAGTCTAATGGAGTAGCACCACGAGGTAACTCAATAACATCTCCCTTAGGAGTAAAGACATAAATATTATTATTTAATACTTCATCTTTTACACTTTGAACAAATTCTTCACTATTAATATTTTGATGACTCAAATCAATAATAGACTTAAAGAATTGTAATTTTGTTCCGTTGTAGAAGTAAGATTTGCATTACTTTCACTACCCTTATTTTCTTTATAAGCCCAGTGAGCAGCAATACCATTTTCTGCAACTTCATCCATCTCATAAGTACGAATTTGGATTTCAAATAAATCTCCACCTACTCCAAATACAGTAGTATGTAATGATTGATACATATTTGGCTTTGGAGAAGCAACATAATCTTTAAAACGTTTAGGTAAAGGTCTAAATTTAGAATGGATTAATCCAAGTGCTAAATAACACTCTTGCTCTGTTTGCACTAAAATACGAAGTGCTAACAAATCATAGATTTCACTAAACTTCTTACCTTTATCTAATTTATTATAGATACTATAAATACATTTTGCTCGACCTTTAATTTCATGAGGAATATGATGTTCTGTTAATAAATCAGAAACCTCTTGCTGCATCTCATAAACATATTTATCACGTTCTAGTTTTGTTTTATTTAACTTCTCTGCAATATCATAGAAAACTTCTGGTTTCAAATAACGTAAAGATAAATCCTCCATCTCACTTTTGATCTTATGAATACCTAAATGGTGTGCAATAGGAGCAAGAATCTCTAATGCTTCTTTTGCCTTTACCTTTTGTCTGTCTTCTGGTATTGCCCATAACGTACGTAAGTTATGAAGACGATCTGCTAACTTAACGATAATTACACGAACGTCTTCACTCATACCTACAATAATCTTTTTATAATAATCGATTAAATATTCATTCTCCGTAGAAAAATGAATCTTACTTAACTTTGTAACACCTTGTACTAATTTTGTAATGGTAGGACCAAACTTTTCCTCCATCTCTTCAATCGTACAATCACAATCTTCTAATACATCATGTAAAAGTCCCGCAGAAATTGTTTCATAATCTGCATAAATAGTTGTTAATATCATCGCAACGTTTAAAGGATGAGTAATATAAGGCTCACCACTTTTACGAGTTTGACCATCATGTTTTAATTCTGCAAACTCATAAGCATCTCGTATCACCTTTAATTGTTTCTCATCCTCAATGTAATTCTTTGCGCTTTCAATCACTTCTTCAATGCTAACATCTACTCTAGCCTTTGACATGGGACCACTCCCTTTCACTAACAGTTAATACCTTTTATCTTCTTTTCTTCAAACTCATCTGTATATACTCTTTTTGCTTTTTTAGGTTTACCAATACTCTTCTTCTCAAAGAACATGAATATCGTACTTGCAATAAAGATAGAAGAATAAGTACCAGCAATAACTCCAATTAACATTGCAATATTAAAGTTAATGATTTCTTTACTTCCTAAGAATAATAATGCAAGGATTGGAAGTAATGTGGTAACAGAAGTATAAATCGTTCTACTGAATGTATCAGCAACACTACGATTAACAACTTCCTCTAATTTTTCTTTTGTCATCTTCTTATCATTTTCATCTGCTAAGTTCTCACGAATACGGTCAAAGGATACAATGGTATCATTAATCGAATAACCAACAATTGCAAGAACAGCAGCAATAAACATAGAAGATACTTCAAATCTACAAATTGCAAAGATACTAGCAATAACAAGTACATCATGTACAAGTGCTAATACTCCACCTACTGCATAACTAAATTTGAAACGTAATGAGATATATAGAATAATACCAACTAATGCAACTAGAACAGATAAAATAGCATTCTTAACTAATTCTTTTGCAACTACATTACTAACTACTCCAATATTTACTTTTGCTTCATATTTATCTTCGAAATAGTTATTAATTTCTTTTACTTGATCTCCATCAACAGTAGAATCAATACGTACATCTACTTCTTCATCACCAATTGTAATAGTAGATGCCTTTAAATCAAATGATTTTAAATCTGCAGTAATATCTTTCTTTGTAACTTTTTGTTCTGTAGAAATCGTAATATTTGTACCAGATTGATAATCAATTCCTAGATTAAATCCTTTCATCCCATAGAATACAATTCCACATACAATAATACAAATTGATAATGCATAACATAATTTTTTATGTTTGAAGAAATTTACACCTTCAAAAGGTTTTTTCTTAATACTTTCATTTTTACTTACATCTGGAATATCTTCTTTCTTAACATTAATAAAGAATCTTGTTCTTTCTTCAAATACTCCAGTATTAACAAATAATCCTAATAAGAATCTAGTTAAGAATACCATTGTAACCATCGTTACACATACCGTAATAATTAATACAGTAGCAAAACCTTTAATACTAGATTCTCCTAAAATAAACATAATAATTGCTACTAATAAAGTAGTTAAGTTCGAATCTAAAATTGCGCTAAAACTAGATTTAGAACCTTCTTTAAATGCTAACGTTAATCCTTTACCAGAATACAATTCATCACGAATTCTTGAGAATGTAATAACGTTTGAATCAACTGCCATACCAATTCCAAGTACCAATGCAGCAATTCCAGGAAGAGTTAATACTCCACCAATTACCCAGAATACTAAGAATACTAAGAATGCATATAATACCATTGCAATACTAGAAATTAGTCCAGCAAAGTGATATACAAACATTAAGATAATACTGATTGCTACAACACCAATAATTCCAGCAATTAATGTTTTTTGTAATGTTTCATCTCCGAAACTTGCTCCTACAGTATTAGAAGAAATTTCAGTAAGTTTGCTTGGTAAACTACCGGAATTAATTAAATCTACTAAGTTTTCCACTTCTTCTTGAGTAAAGTTACCTTGAATAATAACATCACTTGCAAATCCTTGAGAAACAGTAGCTGCACTTAAACAGTTAGATGCACTAGATCCACAAAGATTTCCCTCACTACTATATTTATCTGTTAGTTCATTATA
>JAFUFG010000155.1 GCA_017470045.1 Bacilli bacterium
CTTATTAAGCTTTACTGTTGATGTAGCAGTACGTAATGTAAAGCTTGCCATTTTAAGAGTACTTGCTCCTATACCAATTATTAGTTATATGGATCCTAATGGTTCAAAAGACAATGCATTTAATTCTTGGGTTAAAACTTTAACTTCTACATATATTGATTTATTTATTCGTTTAGCTGTCGTTTATTTTGTTATTTTTATGATTCAAGATATGATTGTAAATGGTATTGTTATTAAACATGCTGGTGGAATTTTAGGAGTATTCTCTTGGATTATTATTTGGATTGGATTATTTGTCTTTGCAAAACAAGCTCCAAAATTTATTAAACAAGTTCTTGGCATGAAAGATGATGGTGGCAGTCTTTTTGGTGGGCTAGGCGCAGCTTTAGGTTTAGGAGCAGCTGGATTTGGTGCTGTCGGTTCTGCTATTACTGGTTATCGTGCTAGTTTAATGGCTGATAAAACTAGAGAATCCTTTGGAGAAAATGTTAATGCTCGTAGTCCTGCTAACACAGCAAAGCATTTACTAGCAGGTTTAGCGGGTGGTGTTATGGGTGCTGGAACAGGTGCTGCTGCTGCTATTAATGCTAAAGATCATGCGCTAAAGAATTCTTTAGATGCTATGCGAAAACGGAATGCTGAGATTATGGCTAAAGGAAATGATGGTTCCACATTCTTTGGACGTGCTAGATCTGGTCTTCAACAATATTGGACTGGGGATGGAGCCAGTGCTGCAGGAGAACGTAATATTGCTACTATGAAATCTCAGCAAGCTGCTTTAGATCAGATTGGTAAACAAGTTTCTGGTGAAATGCCTAAGTATACATGGACATTTGGATCAGGGGGAGAGGGATATACGGATTCTACTGGTGCTAGTCTAGATAAAAAGAAATTTAATTTCAAGACCTTCTCTGCCAAGATGGCAGAAGCTCAAGCTGCTGGAAGGGATTCTATTACTGTTTTTGATTCTGAAGGGGGAGAACACACTATTTCTTATTCTACTGCAGAATTAATGCAAGGGAAAATTAGAACGGAAAATGAGAATGATTATCTACAAAAAGTTCTTGGTGTTAATGGTAAAGCTGCTCCAGATGGATTTACCGATGCAAAACTTGTTGAGTATGTAAGAGATGCACAGATGAAAGGTGCTGGTACTGTTGCCTCTCGTAGTGATTATAAGAAAGGTTCTGAAAGACTTGAAGTTCAAATTACTCAAGCTAATCGTGAAAATGTTATTAAAAAGGCAAATGACCGTTATAGTGGCAAAAAATAAAAGGGAGTGTGATAATAGATGTATAATCAATATTTAATACCTGCTAATACCAAACGTGGTCAATTAATATTAGGTCTATTTCGACCATTTGATTTGATACTTTTTGGTGTAGGAATTTTAATTACAGTACTATTACTTGCTTTTATACCGATTAGTAGTACTTTGGTTACATTTTTGATATTAAGTCCTGCTGTAATTACTGGCTTTTTGGTAATGCCAGTACCGTATTATCATAATATGTTAAATATTCTTGTTGAGCTGTACGAGTTTATTACAAATCGTCAGACATATAGATGGAAAGGTTGGTGTTATAAAAGTGCCATCACAAAAACAAAAGGGAAAAAGTAGTAGTGGTTTTACAGAGGATTGGTTACCTGTACGAGCTATTCAAAATAATATGATTATTACTCGTGATAATTATAAAGTTAGTGGAGTTAAGATTACTCCAAAAAATATATTTATTTTGGATCCTGATACACAAAATAATATATTGATTGGACTTCGTAACTTTTATAATACAATTGACTATGAATTTTGGTTAATTGTTGCGGATAGACCAGTAGATATTTCTGTTTATATGTCACAAATGCAATTATTATTGAATGAGACAAGTTCTCCTGCAATTCGTAAATTGATTATGCAAGATATTGAAAAAGGCGAAACATTTATTCGTAATAATGTTGTTGATACAGAATATTATTTTATGTTTAAGACAAAAGATGTTGATTTATTACAAAAGAGAGTTCGTCAAATGATAAATGGTCTTGCTACTTGTGGTATTAATGCTACCTTAATTAGTAATTCTGATTTACGTTTAGTTCTTGAAAACTTCCTAAATGGAGGAAATACGACAGAGTTTGGAACGGTGATGCCAGTATGAGTACAGGTTTAAGAAGTCAATTAGCTCCTAAGGGGTTACATTTTTCTCCAAGTGATTTTTTCATTAGTGATAAATATGCTACGATTATGACGGTAGTGTCTTACCCAAAATATATTATGCCTGGGTATTTGTCTTCTCTTACTAATATGAGTGGAATTAAAGTAGTAGTTAAACATATTCCAGTACCTTGGCAAGAGATGAGTAAGATGTTAAATAAGCAAGTTGCTGAATTAAAACAAAAGTATCAAGATGAAAGAGATCAAACTTTACGTGAGAGAATTCGTCAAGATGCTGAAAGTTTGGAATACTTTACTTCTATGTTAGCTGGTAGTCAAGCTCGTATTTTTGATTTTCAAATGCATATTATGATTACTGCTGATACAAAAGAGGATTTAGAGTTAAAAAAATTAAATGTTAAAAATTATTTAGATGCAATGGAGTTGAAGGCTATTTCTTTGCGTTTTGAACAAGAAAAAGTTTTGAAATCTATCATACCTGTATTTCCTGCTCAGGATGTTGAACAACGTATTGGTACACCAATTCCTACTGTAACTATTTCAGCAATGTATCCTTTTATTTTTGATAGTATTAAGGATCCAGGCCTTTCTACTTTACTTGGGGTAGATTTCTCTGGTGGAGTAATTTTATTTAACCAATTTTTATATAAAATTCGTAAAGAAAATAATAGAAATAATGCTAATATGATTATATTAGGTACTTCTGGTTCTGGAAAATCTACAGCTGCTAAGTTATTGCTTCGTACTAATATTCGTAATTGTTGTCAAATTGTTATTATTGATCCAGAAGATGAGTTCCGTGAGATTACAAGGTCTTTTGGTGGAGATACCGTTGATATTGGTAAAGGTGGAGAGTTTGGATTAATTAATCCCCTTGAAATCGTTATTGATGCTGATGAAGAGGAAATTAAGCAAGGACTTGGTTATACTGTATTAACTAGAACATTGCAGTTTTTAAAGGCGTTTATGAAGTATTATGATCCTTCTATTGAAGAAGATGTTTTAACAATGTTTTCGGAAATAGTACAAGATACATATAAGCGCTTTGGAATTGATTTTAATACGGACTTTTCTCATTTTACATCTGCTGATTATCCAACTTTTTCTGATGTTTATTCAACAATTCGAGGTAGACTAATGTCTATGACAGATCAAACTCAGGAAAGAGATATTATGGAGAGACTTGAATTAAAAGTTCGTCCAATTGTAAAAGAATTAAAGTTTTATTTTGATGGTCATACTACAATTAAACGTGGTAGTGATTTTATGGTATTCAATATTAAGGAATTGATGAATAGTGACTCTACTATTAAAAATGCTTTATTCTTTAATGTTTTAAAGTATGCTTGGGGATTATGTCTTGATTTTAACGTAGATACTGTTCTTATGGTTGATGAGGCTCACGTGTTATTGGGAGATAATAATGCTTTAGGAGCCGATTTCTTGGCACAAGTTCAAAGACGTGCTCGTAAGTATAATACTGGGACTATTATTATTACTCAACAACCAAGTGATTTTTCTGATCCTTCTGTTATTACTCAAGGAAAAGCTATTTTTGATAACTCTTCTTATTACCTTGTTATGGGACTTAAGAAACAAGCTGTTGAGGATTTAGCTTTATTAATTGATCTTAATGAAAGTGAAAAAGAAAGTATTAAACATTATTCTCAAGGAGAAGCATTGTTTGTCTGTGGAAGTAGGCGTATGCGAATTAATGTAGCTGTTACACAGGAAGAATTGGATTCATTTGGAACCGGTGGAGGTTTTTAGTTTAGACGGAGTTAGGTGGTGATTTCAGTGGCATATCAAGCAAGTCGAGAAGGCGGGAATGCTGATTTAGAGCGTCAACGTAATAATGCGAATAACACAAATAATGTGCGAAATGCTGCTGATGTTGCTATTGCTTCAAAAAATCCTTATGGGGTTGCTGCAGGAGCAGCTGTCAAAGGATTAGATAAGGCTACTGGTGGAAAAGCATCTGAGGCAATGGGAAGGGCTATGACTCGTGCTAATGATGTTCTTCCTATGGGAAATCATTTTCAAAATGCTTCCAATAGGTTAAGTGAAAGTGGACTTAGTAATCGTGCTGGCCAGTTAGCAAATGTAAAAAATCGTGCAAATAGTGGAGGAGCTACTCCTAATCAAGCTGCTCGAGCCAATCATTCAGGAGGAGAATCTGATAGTTCTCTTCCTTCTTCTAGTTTAGAGAGAAAACAAAATGTTCCAAATCGAGGAACTTCTTCTACTGGTGCGGATGCAAACGCAAGTAGTGAAAGTAAAGATGATAAGCCTAGAAGAGGGTTTGGTGGCTCTGAAAGTAGTGAGAGAAGAGATTCTCTTGATGCTAATATGGATGGAGAAGAAGAACAAAAAGGAAAAGGCTTTTTTGGTTTTGCTATTGGAACTATTGCTAAGATGTTAATTATTACGATTGCTCCTATGTTTCTTGTTGCTTTTCTAATGGTGGCAATAATAGGGGGAGTTAGCGGTTTATTTACAGAGTATGAGGATGCAGTGGGAATTAGTGAGGCTTCAGGTGATGATACTGGTGGTATTAGTTTTGAAGCCTCTAGTCAAGAACAGCAAGATTTTTATGATCGTGTAAATGATTTAAAATTAAAATATCAAGCTAATGGAAAAACAATTGATTCTTTAAAGGTTGTTTCCGTTATTCATGTTTTAAATTCTCATGGTGCTGGTATTTCTTATAGTGATTTAAATGAAGGTGCAATTGCAGAAATTGCTAATAGTATGTTTGATGGAAATGTTTATAATGAAACTACTTTCCGAAATAATTTAAAAAATTTTATTATTCCTAAATATGTTAAAAATGTTAGTCCTGGAGAAAGAGATCAAATTGTTGATGATATTTTTGATTATATTGATGGTTATAATAATATGATTGGA
>JAFUFG010000156.1 GCA_017470045.1 Bacilli bacterium
AGCAGGTGGAACTTTAGAAAATCCAATAAATACATATAGTGGGGAAACAGAAACTTTCACTTTACCAACTCCAACAAAAGATGGATATGATTTTATGGGTTGGACAGTAGGAAAAAATATATTGAAATTTCAAAACACTTCCACGGAATGCAATGGATTGACATTTAGTGTAGATGATAGAAATGTCATAACAGTAAATGGAACAGCTACCGAAAAAACGTTTTATCAATATAATTCAAACGGATGTGGCTTATCAATAAAACGAAATATAACTTTTCAAAAGAATGTTGACTATTATTTTAAAGGATCAGATGATGATCTATTAATTGAATGTCAAATTATGACATCAAGTGGTAATGTTTGGCCAAAATGGAGAATCAACATAGAAAATAGTAATGGTACAGGTGATTGCTATATCTGCATTAATAAAGGAAAAACTATTAATAATAGAAAAGTATATCCGCAATTAGAAAAAGGAACTGCATATACTGGTTATGAACCATATATATCAGTGCCAACAAAAACAATAACAATATCAAGAGGTTCTTTTGGAAATAGAACTTATGTCGCAAATTGGCAAGCTAAAGAATTAGAAGTATCTTTAATTCCAAATGGTGGTACAGTAGACGAAATAACAAAAACTGTTACCTATAATTCAATGTATGGAGAATTACCGACACCATTAAGAGAAGGATATACGTTTGATGGCTGGAGTTATGGAATATATTATGATGATGCCACGGATAAAGCGTGGGTTGATAGATTAATAAGTAGTGATAGAGTAAATGAGACATTAGAAGCTAGTGAAAAGTATAAGCTAGATTATGATATAACCTTACATGAATCAATACCGGAAGGAAATACTGCAACTCAGACTATGCAATGGGGAGAATTAGCTTTTCAAAAAGGTCCTTCACCATATACCTATCCAGTATATATCAGACCTGGCTTATATGATATATGTGGAAGTGACTATGAATTGGAAAAAAAATATCATCTTTCAGATGAGATGGAAGTACCATCTGTTTTAACGAATACATCTTTAGTATGGTATACCGCACACTCAAGAAATTCTAATAATTATCCTTATGTTATCAACGGAACAATCTCGGATTTAGTTTTTTATAAAGAAAAATATGGAAAAGATATGGTAAATGAAAATTCAATAGTTAAATATTCCAATAATCATACTTTATATGCAAAATGGAAGAAAAACACTTGATAAGAATAGTAAATAAGATAAAAAACATATAATTTCTTAAGGAGGTTATATGTTTTTTCATTTTATAGATATTATTAAAAGTTTCTTTTGTATGACTGGGTCTTATTCGAATGAAGTTTTTAAAGATCCATTAAAGAAAGAGGAAGAAGAACTCTATATACAAAAAATGATGGCTGGAGATATAGAAGCAAGAAATAAATTAATAGAGCATAACTTAAGACTAGTTGCCCATATTGTTAAGAAGTTTGATAGAAATTATAAAGACAATGATGATTTAATTAGTATTGGTACGATTGGATTAATAAAAGGAGTAGATTCCTACTCTGCAAAAAAAGGAGTACGTATCACAACGTATTGCGCTAGATGTATTGAAAATGAAATATTAATGTACTTTCGAGCAAATAACAAGCATAACAACGATGTTAGTTTAAATGACTATGTAGGCTACGATAAAGATGGAAATGAAATACAGGTATTAGATGTATTAAAAGTAGATAGTGAAGATGTAATTGATAAATTAGAATTGCAAGACAATATAACTCTAGTAAAAAAATATTTAAAAATACTAAATCCACGAGAAATGAAAATTATAAAAAAACGTTATGGCTTAGAAAAACAAGAAGAACAAACACAAAAAGAAATAGCCAAAGAATTAGGAATTAGTAGGAGTTATGTATCTCGTATTGAAAAAAGAGCGTTAACTAAGATGTTAAGAGAATTTATTAAACATAAAAAAATTGATAAATAGGGAAATTTCGTTTATAATTATTGACAGGTGATCATAATGGGATATTTTAAACCAACGAAGTATTATAAAGATATTTATTCAATTGACTATAAGAAGTTAAAAGAAGAAGGAATCAATTGTTTAGTATTTGACCTTGATAATACCCTTGGTTTAATTACCAATAAAAAATGCCCAGATGCAACTAGAGATTTATTACGTGAATTACAAAATGATTTCTGTGTATTTATCTGTAGTAATAACACTCGTTCTAGAATCACACCATATTTAAAAGATCTAGGAGTAGGTGGAGTTGCCTGGAGTTTAAAACCATCTACTAGAGGGTTAAGAAAAATTAAACACCTTTATAAATTTAAGAAAAAAGAAATGGTTATGATAGGCGATCAAATTGTAACCGATGTATTAGCTGGTAGAAGATTTCGTATTAAAACGATTCTTGTAGATCCACTTGGAAAAGCAGATCTAAAGATTACTAGTCTAAATCGTTATATCGAAAATAAAATATTAAAACGCTATAGTAAAAGAGGAGTATTTGAGAGAGGGAAATACTATGAATAATGAGAAGAAATGTTTAGGATGTGGAGTAGTCCTACAAGATCAAAATATCCTGCAAGAAGGATACATTACTAGTTTAGAAAATGACATTTGCCAAAGATGCTTTCGAATGAAAAACTATGGAGAATATCAAGTAGTAACAAAGTCCAATGATGAATACATTGAAATATTAAAAAGTGTAGGAAAAACAAAAGACTTAGTTCTATATATTACGGATTTACTAAATGTTGAAAAAGACTTTAAACAAATTCGTGAAATCCTACCAAATAAAATGATTCTTGTTCTAAATAAGAAAGATGCTTTACCAAAATCAGTAAAAGAACAAAAATTAATCGCTTATTTAAAAGGAATGAATATTTCCGTAGAAGAAGTTATTGTAATTAGTTGTGCGAAGAATTATAACATTGATTACTTATTAAAACGCATTAAGTATTACCAAACTAGTAAGAATGTATATGTAGTAGGTCATACAAATGCTGGTAAATCTTCTCTAATTAATAAGTTAATTAAAAATTATTCTGATAAAGTACAAGAATTAACAATGTCACCACTTCCAAGTACTACACTAAATATGGTAAATATTGAAATCAATGATTACTTAACTCTAATCGATACTCCAGGATTAGTAGACAGTGGATCAATTCTAAATCATGTAGATGAGAAGATGGTAAAGAAGATTTCTCCTAAGAAAGAGATTAAGCCTCGTACTTATCAATTACGTAAAAACCAATCCATTATCATTGAAAATTTAATTCGAATTGATTACGTAGAAGGAGAAAAGAATAGTTTTACCGTATTTGTATCCAATGACCTAAAAGTAAAAAGATTATTAAATCTATTAAATAATAACGAATTAAAAGACTTAAATAAAACAACCTATAATGTAAAATACGATGAAGATTTAGTAATTGTAGGATTAGGCTTTGTAAAAATCGTAAATAAAGGAGTAGTAGATGTCTATATCAATAAAGACGTCGATACATTCACAAGAAAATCATTAATTTAAATAGCATAACAATCGTTATGCTTTTGCTGTTTTAGGAGTTTATTATGAAGAATTTTTGGAAGAATTTAAAATTAGTTTGGAAATATTCAAAAGACCAAAAAGGAAAAATTGTATTATATGGAATTACTCATATTATTACAGTTATTTTGGGAATTATTGTACCCATACTAAGTGCTAAAATAATTATTCATTTAACATCTTCTGAATTTCAACAATTAGTATATATGGCTATGATATTATTTATCATTGATGTTTGTTATAACATTACGAATTATATTCAAAGATATACGACTCAACAAATTTTCTTAAAGAGTTATATAAATATTCAAACCTCTTTAGGAAAAGAAATATTGAAGATAGAAAATGATTGTTTAGATAAGGAAGGAACTGGTGTATTCCAACAAAGAATTACATCAGATACACATCGTTTATCCGATATGTTTAATACATTGATCTTTCTATTATCTAGAATTATTCGAAATATTGGTATCTTTGTAGCCATCTTTGTTGTAAATCGAATAGCTTTTGCTTACTTAGTAGTTACAACAATTATTCTATTTGCAATTGAACAGAAACGTTCAAAAGAATTTAATGTGAAAGATAAACAATATCGTAAGATGCAAGAGAAAAACACAAGTTTTATTGTAGAGATGATTCGTGGAGCAAGAGATGTAAAAATGTTAAATGCAGAAAAATCATTCTTAAAGAAATATAAAGCAAGTGTAGAAACAGCAAATGAATACAAATATGAGATGTCTGAAGTAGATCGAAAATGGTCATTTATGGAAGGAATATTTAGTAGTATTTTTGACTTTGCAATGATTCTATTGTTAGTTTTATTAATCACAAGACATAATCTAACAGTAGCAAGTGCATTAATCATTCATAATTATTCTTCTAGAATTGGAAATATTATTCCAGATATTGGAATATTATTAGATCGTATGAAAGACTTTAATTTAAGTTGTGACCGAGTATTCGCAATATTAGAAGGAAAAGATTATAAGAAAGAAAAATTTGGTAAGACCCATTTAGATAAAGTAAAAGGAAATTTTGAATTCAAAGAAGTATCTTTTGCCTACGAAGGAAGTAAAGAGGTCTTAAAAGATTTAAGCTTCAAAATAAAAGCAAACGAAACAGTAGCTTTTGTTGGAAAGAGTGGAGCAGGAAAGACTACCATATTTAATTTACTTTGTAAGATGTATGAGCCAACCAAAGGAACCATTACGATCGATGGAAAAGACATTAAAGAATTAGACAAAGATTCAATACGAGGAAATATAACGATTATTTCTCAAAGTCCATATATTTTTAATTTGAGTATTAAAGAGAATTTAAAAATCGTAAAAGAAGATGCAACGGATGAAGAAATCGAAAATGCTTGTAAAGCAGCATGCTTAGATGAATTTATTAATGCCTTACCAGATAAATACGATACAATCGTTGGAGAAGGTGGAGTTACCTTATCAGGTGGTCAAAAACAAAGACTTGCTATCGCTAGAGCATTAATTCAAAAGACTGAAATCATATTATTTGATGAGGCAACAAGTGCATTGGATAACGTAACACAAGAGAGAATTCAACAAGCAATTGAAAATATGAAAAGCAAATATACTATTTTAATGATTGCTCATCGATTATCAACAATCATCAATAGTGATCGAATTCTATATTTAGAAGATGGAAAGATTGTTGCAGAAGGAACTCATGAAGAATTGTTAAAACAAAGTAAAGAATATAAAAAATTATATGAAAAAGAAATAAAAGAATAACAAATAGGAATTGTTATGCTATAATAATTTATTGTTAAGTAGTGAGGTGATGTGTTATGAATAATGATCTAGCAAATGAAATTCGTAGCAAGATTGATATCGTAGACATCATCGGAGAACGCATTCCCTTAGTAGCAAGAGGAAAGAATCTATTTGGAGTATGTCCATTCCACGATGATTCGAACCCTTCTATGTGTGTATCAAGAGAAAAACAAATATATACTTGTTTCTCTTGTCATGCAACAGGGAATGTTTTTACTTTTATCATGAATTATGAACATGTAGATTTTCGACAAGCTCTTAAGATATTAGGAGATAAAGCAGGAGTAAATACTACCGGTCTACATTTAGAACATAAATCGACAAAATATGACAAATTATATGAAGCCTACAATTTAGCCGTAAAGTACTTTCAAAATAATTTATCTAGTACGGTTGGCAAACAAGCAAAAGAGTATTTGAAAAAAAGAGGGATTACGGACGAAGTAATCAAAGAGTTTGAAATTGGTTTATCTCTAGAGAGCAGAGATGACTTGAGTAAACTATTAACCAGTAAGAATTATGATTTAGCAACATTAAATCGAATTGGTCTATCTAGTGATGATCACGATATCTATATTGATCGTATTATGTTCCCACTCTATGATGTATCTGGTCATACCGTAGGATTTAGTGGTCGTATCTATAAAGATGTCGACTTGAATAAGTATTTGAATACCAAAGAAACAGAGATATTCAAAAAAGGAGAACTATTATACCATTACCATATCGCAAGAGAAGAATGTCGAAATAAAAAGAGCGTAATTGTAATGGAAGGGTTCATGGATGTTATTCGTGCTAGTACCATAGGTGTTCGAAATACCGTAGCATTAATGGGAACAGCTTTAACAAAAGAACAGATTAGTTTATTAAAACGATTATCTCCAAATATTATTCTATGTTTAGATGGAGACGATCCTGGAGTTCATGCAACACTAAGTAATGGAGATGCTTTACTAGAAGCAGGAGTGGAAGTAAAAGTCATTCCTCTTCCAAATCCAGAAGATCCAGATAGTTTTATCTTAAAGAATGGCAAAGATCGGTTCTTAGGTCTAATCGAAAACGCTATAAACTTCAGTGATTTTAAATTAAATAAGTTAAAAGAAAACGTTAATTTTAGAAGTGATGAAGAAACATCAGCATATATTAATAAAGTCCTAGAAGAAACAATAAAAATTACAGATCCAATAAGACAAGAAGTAATCTTGAAAAGACTTGCAAAAGAATTTGATATAGGGTATAATACACTCGATATGCGCTTTAGGAGTCTACTAGAAAAAAAACAAGCAGTAAATGTTCCTAAAGAAATTCCTGTGGAACCAAAGAAAACAACAACGAAAGACAAGTATATCAAAGCAATGGAACAAGTGATTTACTTTATGTTCTATAATGATTTTTCAATAACACAAGTAGAGCGAGAACATTTAGTGTTCCCTACAGAAGCGATGAGAGTATTATCAAGTGAAATCATTTATTACTATAATAAATACGGTTCTATCAATATTGCCGATTTTTATACTTACATACAGGATAAGGAAAGCATTCTAAGTCTATACAATGAAATAATCGCTAGTGACTATCAAGAAAAGACAAGTAAAGAAGATTTGTTCCAATACTTCAAAGTAATAAGAGAATATGCAAAGAAGCAAGAAATCAAGAGGTTAACGAACCTAATGAAAAAAGAAGTAGATCCACTAGAACAAGCAAAAATAAGTGATAGAATTAGAAAGCTAAGAATAGGAGAATAGATTATGGTTGGAGAAATTAAAACTCTAGAAGAGAGAAAGA
>JAFUFG010000157.1 GCA_017470045.1 Bacilli bacterium
AACATCATGATAGTTAAATACAGGAGACTCATTTCTATAAATTGTATGAGAATCATAAGATTCACTATAAGCACCATATGAATCTGTAATTTTTAATGTAATCTTTTTGTCTTTCCCGTCATAAACAGTCGCTGCAGGAATAGAAACTCCACTTTTCAAAGAAGAAATACCGTTTCCCGTCAATACAGGAGCCCCATCATCAACAGAAATAGAATAACTCAAATTAGAAGCATTGGTTAAATCATCTATAATTTCTGCTGTAACTAATACAGCTAAACTTCCTTCAGCAGGAGAACTACCAGATTCTGGTGCAGGAGCATTCTTCTCCTTTTCAGTAGGATCTGGTGCTACTTTAAAATTCTTAATATATGGAGCAGTATTCTTATATAATCGATATGACAATTTACTCACAGAAGGTTGACCAGTTTTAATATTTTTATCAGACTCATAATAAGAATCTGTCATAAAAACATACAAGTCTTTAACTTCACCATTATAAGGATTAGTTGCATTTGTTGAGGTAAAAGTATAAGAAATATAATCAGAGTTTTTAAAAGCATCTTTATAATTTCTATAATTAGTACAAGTTCTAGCATCACTACTTTCACTTAAACAAAACTTAATATGGTCTGAATTATCTAAATCATCAGAAATAACTAATCTAACCTTTGCGTTTAAACTTCCTCCGGTATTTTGACAAACATGTGATGCATCTTCAATACCATCACAAATCGAACTAGCAGTTACTACAGTGGAAGAAGAATCAAGATTAGGAGGCTGATTCAAATATACATTGGAATATGTATACGTACCAGAAGATGCTGCTCCATAAGAATCTTTTATAGTAACAGTTAAAGTTCGATCTAAGCCATCATATAAACCAGCAAAAGTGAATGGAATTTCAGTATTTCTATCATATTTAACTACAGTAGGAGTTCTAGAACCTTCTTGCAAAGTTACTTCTATATCCGAATCACTTGTAGATAAATCATCCTCTATCGCTAAAGCAACTCTAGCACGTAATGACTTCTTTCCTCCAGATAAGAAAGTTTCATTTTCTGAATTGATTGTAATCGCTTTAATAGAAGGAGGTTTATTTGCATAAATCGTATATCCATCACCAGTAATATCGTAATCCACAACAGCACCACTACTATCCATAACAAACGCTTTTATACCAACAAAAGATCCATTTTGCTGACAACCAAGCGTATTTCTATCAGTTGAACAATGTGTGAAAGTATAGTCAACGCTTTCAGCTCCCTTAAAAAATTCTCCATAAGTAGTATAATTATCACATGTAATAGAATCATAAACAGCCTTATTTTCATCAGGATCATCAGCTCGAACATAATCTGCAAAACAAACTTTCAAATCATTAACAGGGTCTATATCATCTGTTACAGAAAGTCGAAGAGATGCAGTAACCATATTTTCTTTATCTAAATCTCTTTTGGTAACACTAGAATCATTAATTCCTATTACAGGAGGTAAATTCTTATGAAAAGCATATTCCACCTTTTTTCGAGATTCATTTCCTTCTAAATCAGACACAATTACATATATGTTAATACGAGTACCATCATAAGTATATGTACCAGTAAAATCAAATTCTTTAGAGAAAGTGGTATTATCACCATACTTCTCTGACTTTTCATATTCAAAACCATCAAGTGAATAATAAACGGTTAAATCCTTTCGAGCAGTATCAGAATCATCAGCCTTTACTCTCAAAATTGCTTTTAAAGAACCATAATCAGCCCCACTAGCAGATGACATCGTCGCACTAACAATTTTAGGACTTGCAGTTTCTACATCTACAATAGATTCATAAACAATATCTGGATAATTATAAATATTAGAAACTGAATTAATATATGGAGAAGCATCAGAACCTAATTGTTCATTTACATAATCATTTTTATCCAAGTTATCCACATTAATTAATTCATCTTTATCAAAAACACGAATTCGTCTATAAGCAGAACGTGTTTGTAAAACGGAATCCAAAGTTAAATCAAGTCCTTTATATCCACCTTGCTTCATCTTTTCTACAATAGAAGCAGAATATTCCATCTTACCACTATTATTTTTGATAATAACAAAAGAACTACTCCTTATATATTCTCCATCATTAGGTGGCGTATCAAAATCAGGACTATCTAAATAAGTCATACTAATAGCAATGGCATCTCCAGGATCAGGTTTTTCAATTTGAGAACTATTAGATTTCATCTTATACTCCGCCTGAGCAATTAATTTTTTTGCATCCGTAATATACATTTTATTTCGGCTATTATTAATCATATTAACAATATTAGGAAGTGCAAAAACAGCCAAAATACCAAGAATTACCATAGATGCTAA
>JAFUFG010000158.1 GCA_017470045.1 Bacilli bacterium
ATAATATGAACTGTATTATAAGTTAAGAATACTACTAATATATATGCAATAACTTTAATAATTAGTGGTAATTTTTCTTTATTCTCTTTCATATGGAACATTTCATACAAAGCACAAATAGATAATGCAGATAATAAAATATTAAAAGGTAATCCCCCTACAAATAGTAAAGGTACAATAAGTAATACTAATACAACAGCACTAATCACCCTTTTTGTCATTTTTTAATACCTCCAAATCTACGATTTCTAGTATTATAAGCCTCAATTGCTTTATCAAACTCCTCTGGTCCAAAATCAGGGAAATAAGTTAATGGGAAATAATATTCTGCATAACTAGATTGATATAACATAAAGTTACTTATTCTTTGTTCACCACTTGTACGAATTACAAAATCAAGTGGTGGTAAATCACGATATAAGTTATGTTGAATGAATTCCGTATCAATTTGATCTAAAGTAATTTCTCCATTCTTATACATTTCACATAATTTACGAGTAGTATCAACAATTTCCCATTGTCCACCATAATTAATACAAATATTTAATACTGGTCCAGTATTATCCTTACTACGTTCTTCTGCCTCTGCCATAGCTTCTAAAACCTTCTTTGGTAAAGGTTCCCTTCTACCAGAGAATACGACTCTAGCATTCGCATCCATGATTTCTTGAAATTCATCACGAAACATTTTAACAAATAGATCCATCAAGAAATCAACTTCTGCTTTTTCTCTTTTAAAGTTTTCTGTAGAGAATACATATAAAGATACATATTTTACCCCTACTTCACTCATATACTTCATTAATTTTTTAAAATTATCCACACCTGCACGATGACCTGCACTACGTATTTTTCCACGTTGTTGAGCCCATCTACCATTGCCATCCATAATGATACCAATGTGGTTTGGAAGTACTAAATCTTTTCTCATAATCTTTTACCTCTAATTTATTATATAATATGAAGCAAAAAAAAGAAAGTCTAAAGACTTTCTAAAATTTATCTATATCTATTTTAATAAACTTATCGTTATTATCAAGAGAAGCAGCTGTTTGAACTAGAGTTCTAAGAGCTTTAGCAGCATTGCCATCTTTTCCTACAACTCTACCCATATCTTCTTCTGCAACCATAACTTGAATTAAAGTTACATTTTCTTCCTCTGTTGGGAATTCCTTAACACTAACGCTATCTTCATTAAGTACTATAGATTTAACCAAATCTTCTGTTAACTTTACTAAATCCATAGACTAATCTTCCTTCTTTGCTTTAGCATCAGCATACTTCTTCATGATTCCTGCTTTACTAAATAAGTTTTTTACAGTATCAGTTGGTTGTGCTCCTTCATTTAACCATTTAAGAGCAACTTCTTCATTAATTTTTACAGAACCTTCTCCTACTGGAGCATAAGTACCAATTAACTCTAAATATTGTCCATCTCTTGGACGACGAGAATCAGTAGCAACAATTCTATAAGTAGGTCTCTTTTTAGCACCCATTCTTGTTAATCTTAATTTAACTGCCATTTCATAATCCCTCCATTTCTAAATAAACTAGAAATATTATAAATAAAAAAAAGGTTAATGTCAACCTTTTTTTGATAACACTATCGATATTGTTCTATAGGACTTCTTAAAGAAATAACTTTACCCTTTGATAAATCCCCAATAAAAGGAACTTCTTCTGTTACCCTAGTCTTATTTTCTCTCATTAAAGAAGACATAATCTCTGCTTTTAAATAAGCACTCGTATCAAAATAATTCTTACTAGAAGAAATCATAGTAGCAGCAATTTGTCTTTGTTCGAAACTAAATTTCGCATCTCCATCAAGGAATTCCGGAAAACAACTCTCAATTAATGCAACCGTAACAGTAGGAATATTTTCTTTTTTTTCTAAGAAACCCCCTAAAGACTCATTTAAAGAAGCAGCACTATCTGAAGCATATAATTCCGCTAATTCTCTCTTCATAAAAGAATTCCACTCTTCTCGAACTGTACTATCTTTAGGAATCATCTCATTAATCATATGAATCGAATAAAATTGTTGTAAAAAACCAATAGATTGATCTGTACAAGATTTCATTTTATTCATCATATCCATATATTCTTTCTTATCCATAGTAATACCCCCTTCAAAGAAACTTACCTAAATACCATAACAAAGAAATAGTATTATGTCAAAAAAAAATAACCATTTTTGGTTATTTAAATATAATCTTCTTTCACTTCTTGATCAATTACATCATCAATCTTTTGTTCTTCTTCTATCTCTTCCCAGTTTTCCTCTTCTGCACTAGTTTCAACTTTTACCTTAACATCTCCTACTAATTCAATTCCCATTTCTTTTTCGATACTGTAAGTAATCTTATCACCATTAATTTCCATCTTTGTACAATTTGGTTGTTTTAAACTACGAACAATAATTTCTTCATTGCTACAATCCGTATCAACACTACGCATATGAACAACTTCCTGATACGTATTTGTCTGCTTTACCACTTCCGTCTTTTTATCATTATCATAAGAATACCAAATATTAACATCATAGCTACCATCAATTCGAATGGTATCCTTACTCTTTACACCAGTAAAGTTATGGTTAATAACCCAACATCCTAATATCGTAGATGCTTTCTTATCAAGTGCTACTTCATAATCATGAACAAAAGATTTCTTTCCTTTCGCAATAACTGCCTTCGCAACAATCTCACGATAATTTGTCATAAGTATTCCTCCTCTAATCTAATATATGAGAAGAATGTAAATAATTGCATAAAAAAAGCTTTATAAAAAAGCTCCTTTTCGACGTAATAAGAAACGATTCTTTGGAATTACTTCCAATCCGCATTGACTACAAATACGATCCTTTACTTCGCCTCCACACTTCGGACAAAAGCGAATTGGTCTACCAGTATACTTCTTACGATAAAATACCAACATAGATTCCGTTTCTACTTTATTTTGGTAATCTCCACGTAATAATGTATTTTGATCATCCACTGTATAATCAATATAACGAGTCTTTAAATATACTTTTACAACAATGTTATTTGCCTCTTTACGAACATCTTGAATCTTCATATCAAGAAACTCAAAACCATTCATAATATTCGTCGCATGTTTTTCATGCAAATGATTTAATTGTAATTTATATTGTCTTGCTAAATCAAAAGAACATAATTGATCTAATTGATCATATTGATAATTAGAATATGCTTGTTGAATAGCAAGATAACCATCATATAATTCTTTCTTTAAAGTATCTAGAGTATATTCTGGAAGAATCTCTTTTAAAGTAGATTCCGCAATCTCAAATCCGCGTCTATCTTTAGCCTTTACA
>JAFUFG010000159.1 GCA_017470045.1 Bacilli bacterium
AACATTATATTGATAAATATTACCATCTGTTTTTAATACGTAATAAATTCCACCTTTCGAATTTACCGTTACTACTTTAGTAACAGTATCCTCTCGAAGTAAAATATCATATAATTGATAATCTTCATCAGATTCAGGAACCGGAGAATAAGCTGGTACCTCATCACTACCACTTAGGTAGTAATATAATCCATCATCCCCTTTTACTACTTTTAAATCAAAAATAGCAGAGATTTTTTCATTAAAATTTGGCTTTTTACAATTCATCTTATTAGAATATTGTTTACCAAGATTTGTTTCATATAAAACACCAGAATTAGTAATAATATAATTACCAATATAATATTGTGGCAAATCTCCAGAACCAGATTCTTTATTATAGATTGGATCACATTTAAAAGAAAAACTAGACAATGTAAAACCACTATGTCGAATCTCCCTTGTAAACTCCGCATATTTGTATTCACAACCAACCAATACCACAACAATCAAAAAAAGTATAATATATTTTATTCTTTTCATAAGCCTCACCTTATAATAAAAATATACCATACTTACGTTAAATTTTAAAGAAATTCTTTAAGACATTGTAAATCTCTAAAACCTCTAAATTATCTTCACCCATATACTTGCTTAATGCCTCATCAACACTACCTGCACTAGTCTTTCGACCTAAAATCTTTTTAAAATCTTTTACTACAATATTTATAGTTTCAACATCACTTAAAAAAGTATCCGATTCAATCTGCATAATTCCGAATCTTCGTTTCTTCCCATCCAATCGATACATAAAATTATCCCATTTACGAAGAAACGAATTACGCCTATTATGATGAAAAATCATAACCGAATAAATTGCTAATTCGACACGTAAATCTGTAACATTAATATCTTTTAAATACTTCTTACGAAGACTTGTAAAATTCGATAAAATTCTTCCTTCGTCTACTATCTTACTCGTAGAATAAGTTCGATCCATAATACGATTTTCTTTTAAGAAACGATAGAAAAATAAAAGTAGTAATCCCCAAGAAATTAATCGTATATCTTCACCAGATAAGAAAATCTGATCTACTCTATTAAAATAAGTATTGTTGAAAAACAATCCAAGAAATAATAATAAAACATAATACGTAATATTCGAATCTTTCTTATGAAAAAAATCTTCCTCTACTACATAGGTAGAATACATATAATCAAAAATAAATTGAAATAAAAACGTAATAAAAATATTGTCTAATATCTCTTTATTACCAGAAAAGAAAGTTGCATATAGAAATAATAGAAATATTGAAAATACCATGTTATACAGACGATTAATTTGATATTTACGTCTTAAAAATAAAAGTACGAAAAAAGAGATGCCTCCTAGTATCATATAAGTAACAAGAGAAAAAACAGTCATATTATCACCTCTAATAGTTTTTTATTATAACCGCTTTTTATTCTTTTTACAAACTAGAAGTTATCTCTTCTACCAAGTTCTCTTAATTTTGCTTTTACTAAGAAAACAATTTCCATCTTTGCATTAATCTTATTTAACACAAGTAATAAATCTTGTAATTTTACTCGATCACTATAAGTATCTTTTATGATATTGGCTTCTTCTTTATAATCAAAATCATCAATTGGATTAATCTCAATAAAATCAATGACATAATTCTTAATATCCTGTAATACGAATTCTTTTAATGGATACTCATCCATTAAACACATTCCGTAATATCCACCTACAAGATATCGATATTGATCTACTAAATCATTCATTTAACCACCTATTAATACTATAACATAAAAAGATATGTTATTCATTAACATATCCTTTAATTTTTACAAGTCTTTCAATTCTTTCTAATTCAAAAACCTTATTATTATCATAACTTAAAGATAGTTTTTGCATGAAAGTAATTAATGCTTTTACTTGTCGTTTTTCATAACTAGAATCTTTATCGATATTTTTGAAGATTCCATTTTTATCAATTAAGACTTTGTATTTCATAATTTTAAATACGGCATCAAAGAATTCCGCATCGTTATATAGAACTGCATAGCATAAAATTTTAAGGAATACGTAGATAGGCATTTCATATAAACGATTACGTAAATTTTCATACAAACCAATCTTATCCAAATCATAATCGTAGATTTCTTTAAAAGATGGATGTCTTACCGCATCTTCCAAGCTCTTTGTATCACTAATTTGAATGATATTAACAAGTTTATAAACATATTGGAATTTTTCCAACCATTCTTTGTTAATCTTCGTAGTATGAAGATTATCATTTTTAACTCGTAGTAAACTTTCAATCAAATCGATAAGTTCTTTTTCTTTTTCCTTACGATTAGAGTGATCTGGCTCTTCTACTACATTACCTTCGAAATCAACAAGGGCATTAGAATTGGTTTCGACTTCATGCATTTTTTTCATACGTTCAATCTCATATAAAGGGATAGAGACTGTTAATCCGCTTGATTTATAATTCTTTCTGTCTTCAGGACTACTAAATACATCCTGTGGTAACACTTCTACCGGACGTGGTTCCGGTTTTTTATTATCTGACTCGTCTTCATCTAAAACATATTTTTTTATTAATTCATCAAAGTTTATAAGTACTAGGAATATCGCAATGATAAGGATAACAGAGAAAAGTTTTACAGCTAAATTAGGAGAAAAAACAAAGATTACTTTACCAATAACATCATCCCGATCAATCGGAGCATCTTGTGTATTATTGGCATCTCCCTGCGTAATCAATTTTCCACCTTCCATTTTAATAAAACGGTGGGTTACGATATCATCATGCTCATCATAATAAGTGATAATATCGTTTTCATGAACATTTTTATTTACATCTACAATTATTACATCATTAACTTCAATGGTTCCAGTCATACTTCCACTCCTTACGGAGAAGAAACTAAATCCAAATAAGTTTACGTAGTCATTTTTCATTACCTGTGTAAACACAAAGGTATAAACGCTTACGAAAACTATTATGGAGAGTAAAATAAAACCAATGACTTTGATGACGCCCTTTATTTTCTCTATCATCTAATATCACCACGTACCCTTATACCATACATTATAGCATATTTAAAAGAATAGAAAAAGACACTAATTTACTTATTTTCAATTTCTTTTAAAACGACATCATGAGCTCCACCTTCTATGATACTAACATTAGAGACCATAGTAAGCCTTGCTTTCTCATGAAACTCAGGAATACTAATGCTTCCACAGTTACACATGGTGGATTTAATCTTACTTACCGTAACATTTAAATTGTCTTTTAAACTACCTGCATATGGGATATAAGAATCGACTCCTTCTTCGAAACTAAGCTTATTCTTATCTCCTCCAAGATCATATCGTTGCCAATTTCTTGCTCGGTTACTTCCTTCACCCCAATATTCTTTATAGAAAGTACCATTTCTTTTTACAACTCTAGTTGGACTCTCATCGAATCTAGCAAAATAACGTCCCATCATAACGAAATCTGCTCCCATTGCTAAAGCAAGAATAATATGATAATCATGAACAATTCCACCATCACTACATATAGGTATATATACCCCATTTTTTTGAAAATATTCATCTCTTGCTGCAACAACATCCATTAAAGCACTAGCTTGTCCTCTACCAATTCCCTTGGTTTCACGAGTAATACAAATACTTCCTCCACCAACACCTACTTTGATAAAATCAGCGCCTGCTTCTGCAAGATACATAAATCCTTCACGATCAACGACATTTCCTGCACCAATCTTAACCTTATCGCCATAAGTACGACGTACAAAATCAATCGTATTCTTTTGCCATACACTATAACCATCCGAAGAATCAATACAAAGTAAATCAACTCCTGCCTCTACAAGTGCGGGAATTCGTTCCTCATAGTCTCGTGTATTAATTCCAGCACCTACAATATAACTCTTATTCGAATCTAATAAAGAATTCGGATTATTCTTATCACTTTCATAGTCTTTTCGAAATACTAAACTATCTAAATTACCAGATTCATCAAGGACTGGTAAACAACTAATTTTATTATCCCAAATCATGTCATTTGCCTCACTAAGAGTAATTCCTACTTTAGCGCAAACAACTTTTTTCTTAGGCGTCATAAAGTTATCTACCGGATCATCTAGATTTACTCTAGAAATACGATAATCTTTATCCGTAACCATTCCAATAAACTTTCCTTTACTCGTTCCATCCTTTGTAATCATAACGGTAGAATGTCCAGTTTTCTCAATTAATTCAATGACATCACGAATTGGAGTTCCACTTTTAACATTCGAATCACTCTCAATAAATCCAGCCTTATACTTTTTTACAGTACGAACCATTTCTGCCTCATCCTCAATACTTTGTGATCCATAAATAAAAGCGCACCCACCTTCTCTTGCTAATGCAATCGCCATATCACTTCCGGATACAGACTGCATAATCGCAGAGACCATGGGTACGTTTGCGTAGTAATCAGGTTCCATTCCCTTTTTATATTTTACAAGTGGAGTTTTCAAACTCACATTACCTGGTATACATCTTTCATCTGTAAGATTAGGTAATAATAGGTACTCATTAAATGTTCTTGAAACATCATCTAAAACTTTAGCCATATCAATATCCTCCTTCTATTTTTGTTTTCCATCATAACGAAAATAAAAGAAGAAGTCAAGACAAAAAAAGAAATAGTTTTCTATTTCTTTTTATCATACACAACATCATTATCATCCCAAGGAATACAATACTGTAAACAATAATGAAAGAAGCAATTTACCATTAAAATATAGCACACAGTTTTTGGTAACATAAACATTCCAATAATAGGATAATCTTTTGCAAATACTACAACAGGAAGATAGAATAAGAAAGATAATAAAATATAGATCCAAAATCTAGAAAACATATCCATTCGTTTTCTTCTTTTGTAATACATCATAAGAACCATAACTCCCATTATTACAAATGGAATATTACGAGTAATTCCCATCCACACACTACCTTCTCCACTAAACCAATGATTCATTGGTAAAACTAAGAAGAATAATCGACATACTACTAACGCATAAAAGAAATAACTCTTCTCTATATTTTCTTTTTCATGAAATAAATTAAAATAAATCCAATATAAAAATACATAAAAGAAAGTCATCGTAAATGAAGTAACCATCTTTCCAAAACCTAATAAGAAAGTAAAATCATAAGTAAATAAATAGTCTAATATTCGTGGAATCAGATGAAAGGCATCTCCTACTACTAAAAATAAAGTAGCATATCCCATCATCTTACCTTCTCCCTTTTTACAATGACGCAAAAGGAAATATGCAATTAACCCAACAAATACTAAATAAAAAACATCAAAAGTAATTTCACCAACAGCTTTCATCATAATATTAACTCCTCTACTATAGTTCTATTATAACAAATTTTAGAATAGTAGAAATAGTTGAATTACAAAAAAAAAGAACACATTTGTTCTATAGTCAATGGTGCCGTAACTAAGAATTGAACTTAGATTAAAGCCTTACCATGGCCTCGTAATACCATTATACTATTACGGCATGGTGCCGGAACTCGGAATCGAACCAAGGACCTACTGATTACGAATCAGTTGCTCTACCGACTGAGCTATTTCGGCATATGGTGCATGTGAAGGGACTTGAACCCATACATAGTTACCTACTGAGGATTTTGAGTCCTCCGCGTCTACCATTCCGCCACACATGCATACAAACAGATTATAACACAAGAATATCAAGAATAACAAGAGAAAAAGAGACTATTCCGTCTCTTTGTATTTTGAAGTATATAAATCAGATTCCGTATCTTCTTCCTCTGTTTGCTCCTCAATAAAGTCATCCATACTTGGTAAATCATCGATTGAAGCAAGACCAAAGTAATCTAAGAAATCCGATGTTGTTTTATAAAGAATTGGTCTACCAGGAAGATCACTACGTCCAGCTTCTTTTATAAAACCTTTCGCCACTAACTTTCGAACAATTGATACACTAGAGACTCCTCTCATCGCATCAATTTGTATTCTAGTAATTGGTTCATTATAAGCAATAATTGCTAACGTCTCAAGAGCAGCTTGACTAAGAATATTAGTCTCTGGATTTTCAATTAGTTTTTGGTAATATTCACGATGTTCTTGCTTGGTTGTTAACTTAAATCGATTTCCTAAAAAATCAATTCGAATACCACGTGCATCATCTTCATAAGACTTTTTTAGAGCACTAAGAAGTTCTTTTGCTTCTTCTTCACTTACTTCCAAAACATCTTCAATTTGATCTAACGTTAATCCGTCTTCTCCAACAACAAATAGTAATCCCTCAAGGACTGCCATCTTATTCATTGTCTACCACCTCACATATGATATCATCAAATGCATTTTCTTGTTTAATAATTAGTTCATTTGCCTTTGCCATTTCAAGGACTGCTAAGAATGTTGCTACAACATATTCTTTTGTCACAACAGGAAACAACTCAAAGAAGGACATTCTTCTTTTCGTTTTTAGAATCTTACGAATATCACTTCTACGAGAAGCAACACTAATATCATGAACTGTAACTTTTGTCTTTAATGGTTTTGATTCTTGTTTACGAGCTAGATAATTCTTCAATGCATTAATCAAATCATCTAACTCATATTCACCCTTAACCATTACTTCTCCATCACTATACTTTGAATAATTTTCTGGAATCTTGGTAAAGATTTCTTTACGTAATTCTTCTTTTTCTTGTAATACTTTTGTAATCTCTTTATAAGCTTGATACTCTAGTAATCTCTTAACTAATTCATCTCTAGGATCTTCTGCCTCTTCTTCTTCCTCTTCTAATTTTTCACGAGGTAAAAGTAATTTGGATTTAATCTCAATTAATTCTGAAGCAAGAACCAAATATTCCGAAGCAATCTCTAGATTCATACGTTCTTGGGAATCCAAATACGCCATATATTGCTCCGTAATTTTTTCTATCTCAATATTCATAATATCCATCTTAGATTCTTTAATTAAATGTAATAATAAATCTAATGGACCTTCGAATTCATTTATCTTAAATTGTACATCCATAAGTATCACTCCGAACTACAATAATTATTATATCATAAGCAAAGTTTAGAATGAAAGGAAATATGTTATAATAAAAGGAGAAAAAGGAGTTCTTATGAAACAATTTAATATGATCGATGAAAACTTTATATGTGAAAACTGTGGAAAAAAAGTACAAAAAGCAAACTACACAGCAAGAGACCATTGTCCCTACTGTTTATATTCCAAACATGTAGATATTAATCCTGGAGATAGACAAAATACCTGCAAAGGATTATTAAAACCAGTAGGAATCGAAAAATTTAAAGATACTTATAAAATTCTATATAAATGCACAAAATGTAATCAAGAACACAAAAACATTATGGCAAATGACGACGACATGAATGAAATCATAAAAGTATCGAATATAAATTAAAAAAGACCATTTGGTCTTTTTTTATTCTTGAGTTCTTTCTACTCCAGTATAGTAGTAGAATCCATCATCATTTAATTCAAAAGTATAAGTATATTGTTGTAATTTAGAAGAATTATTTTGAACATATTTTTCTAAATCAGAAACATCAGCACTTTGGCCTACAATAACATCTGCTAGTTTTTCTTTTGTACTATAATCTTTATAAGCTTGATTATCAGCAGCATCATAGAATAAAGCGGCACTTGTTATTTCAATTCGATCACTATATTTTTTAGCAGAAATCATTTTTTCAATAATAGAGAATGGACTTGTTCCACCACATCCATTACTAGTATTTACATATAACTTTTTCGCATTATCTAAAACATAATCTCCACAGTTTAAATCAAACTTTTCAGTACCTTTGAATGTTCCTGGCCCAAAAATCTTTTCATAGGCATTTTTTACATCTTTATAATAATAATATTGTTCACCATTTGTATTATAACCCTTATCCTTAAATAGATTTCCAGCTAATCCAATTTTGTAATGTTCATCCATATCATCAAAAGATAATTTTTTATTATTAAATACTAAAGGATCTCCTCCAGTAATATTAAACCTGTAATGAACATTTTCATATAAATCAATAACACTCGCATTTTCGATACTTAATTCCGTATATTTTTCTTTTGAAGTATCTTTTGTATTCTTTGTATTTTTTTCTTTTACTTCTGTTGTATTACTGATATAAGGTACTTCTACAACTCCCTTATCAATTAAGATATAACATACAAGTCCTGCAATAATAAGAATTAAAATTAGAATAAAATAAACAACTCCATGACCTTTCTTTTTCTTCTCTACTACTTCTTTTTCTTCTTCCATTTATACTCCTCCTATTCTTTTAAAATTATACCATAAAAAAAGAGTATTGAATACTCTAATGTTTCGGTTTGAATACCAAACTAAATAAAAATGAGAATAGAATTGCTGCAGTAATACCAGTAGCAGTAAGATTAAACATTCCCATAAATAATCCCATAAAACCAGAAGTCTCTGTTTGAGCTAAAGCTCCATGGATTAAAGAATGTCCAAAACTAGTAATTGGTAATAATGCTCCCCCTCCAACATATTCAATAATATTATCGTAGATATGAAAAGCATCAAAACCAGCTCCGAGAACTACCAATAAAGACGTAATATGTCCTGGAGACCAATCGGTTAAATCTAAAACAAATTGTGCAAGCATACAAACAATTCCACAAAAGAAAAAACTTCGAACAAGTAACATTACACTACCTCCAAACTAATTGCATGTGCAATTGAATAAATATCTTCTTTTTGATGAATAGTTGTAGGACTAAATAATGCACCAGTTGCGATTAATAATACTCTTTTATATTTCTTCTGTTTTAATTTCTGATAAATAAAACCAAAATTAACTAATGCACTACAAACAGGTCCACTACCACCCGCATGAACTTCTTTCTGACGTTCTAAATCATATAACATAACGCCACAGTCGTTATAGTTTTCTAATTCATAATCCGAAAACTCTTTAATAATATCTCTACCATATTTTCCTAAGTCACCAGTTAGTATTAAATCATAATCTTCTGGACTTCTACCAGTATCATTAAAATGAGCTTCCATTGTTTCATAAACAGCAGGAGCCATTACTCTACCCATATCATTCACATCATTTTGAGAATAATTAACAATCTTACCAAGCGTTGCACACTCTACCCTTACATTACTCTCTTCATTCGATAAAAGACAAGCTGCTGCACCAGTTGCTGTAAAAGTCGTAGAATCCTTCTTTGGAGCTCCATACTCTACTGGATTACGAAATTGTTTTTCTGCTCCACTATTATGACTAGATACTTCCACTAAAACATTAGAAACGGAATTAGACTCAATAAAGTTAGAGGCAACAATCATACCAAGAACACTAGTACTACAAGCACCATATACTCCAATAAAACCATTTCCAACTCCACAAGTTCCATAAGTAGAAGCAGTAATTTGATTTAATAAATCTCCTCCTACTACCAAATCAATTTCTTCTTTTATTTTTCCACTCTTACGTAAAAGAATACTAATCGCATCTTTTACTAACTTTACTTCTGCTTTTTCAAAAGACTTTTCTCCCATATACATATCATCGTATTTCTTATCAAAATACTTTCTTAATGGACCATCTGACTCTACTGGTCCACAAACCGTAGAAGTCTCATTTAAATATACATTCTTATAATAAAATGTCATATTAACCTCCTATAAAATAGCGTATCATTCCGAATATCCAAGCAGAAAGTACTCCATAAACAATAACAGTACCAGCAAGCTTAAATGCATTTGAACCAACTCCATATATAAATCCTTCTTTTCGATAATCCATAAAAGCACTTGTCATAGAATGTGCAAATCCAGTAATTGGAACAATAAGTCCACATTGACAAAACATCACCATCTTGTCAAAAAATCCTAAAGCAGTAAATAAAGAAGCTAGAAAAATAAATTCAAAAATCATATACGTAGAAGACACATCTCTAGATAAAGAGAAAAAATGAATCATAGCTTCAATCATTCCTTCACCCAGTAAACCAACTGCTCCGCCACTTATGAATGCAATCATTGCATTTCGAAAATAATGTTTTGGAGCTTTATGTTGATCTGCAATTTGTTCATATTTTGTATTTCTCATAATCTCACCACTATTAATATGCACAAAAAAAATTAAGATTATTCTTAAGTTATAAACGTTGTTTTAATTTTTGTAGAATCTTACTCTCCTTCCTAGAAATCTGAACTTGACTAATTCCTGTTTTTTTACTTAATTCTGCTTGTGTTAAATTATCGAAATATCTAGATTTTATAAGTTGTTTTTCTTCTTCACTTAACTTCATTAATTCATCTTTTAGATCCATTAATGTATCAATATTATTCTCTTCACGAATCAAATTATATAAGTTATTCCCATCTTCATAAGAATAATCTAAACTTTCCGTCTCCTGTGTTGCGACTAACACTTCATCGATTTTCTCTTCCGGTACGTCTAAAAATAAAGATAGTTCTGTTGTGGTGGGATCCCTACCCAATCGTTGCATCATAACATCCTTCGCATGACGAATACTACGATTTAATCGAACCATATCTTTACTAAGTTTAATCGATTTACTCTCACGAATATACTTTGTAATCTCCCCTAATACATAGTAATAAGCAAAAGTAGAAAACTTAACATCTAAATCATTCTTATAATGGTTTCGTGCTTCTACTAATCCAAGCATCCCCACTTGGTATAAATCCTCCTTATCATAATTCTTTACATATTTATGAACAACACTATAAACTAGATTTTCATACTCTAATACCCCTTCTACTAGAATTCCCTCCTTCGTGTAACTACAACGTAATCATAACAGAATTAAAAATACTCGCAACACATTCGACAAACAAAGAAAAAAACTAACCTAAGTTAGTTTTTCAAAATCACCTTTACTATAGTAAAATACCGGTTTATTTAAAAGTAATGCATGATCTAATTGTTTTCTTGTACTACTTCCAATATAACCATCTTGATCTACAACAAATACAATATCACTTTTATTAATCTTTAATTCTGCTTCATGATCTAATATTTCTTTTACCTTTTCTCCACACTCTGGATTTATACCAGATTGATTATAAACTAAAGGAGAAAAAACAAGATATCCCGCAATAGAAAATTTCTCTTCTAATTCACGAAATAAGGATTCATACTTTGTACTACCAATTAAACAGATAACAGAATACATTATTGTTCCGTAGCAGAATTAGTAGTGTTTGTATTTTCTGTCGTTGTAGTAGTTTCTGTAGTTGTTGTTGTAGTCTCAGTTCCAGTAGTACCAGCAGCTTCTGTATTGGTAGTTGTTTCTCCACCAACAACATTATTGTCATTTACTCCATTAGACTCTACAAACTTCTTAGAAATAACCAAAACTGGTCTTACAGGTAATGGTTTAGAAGCATCTCCTACACAGAAACGATTTGGATTATTTCCGTTACGTAAACAAATCATCATAGGGTTATTTCCCTCTTCTGTTTGATAAACCGTATCTGTAACAGTCTCACTCGTATAAACAAATGTTGGAATATTAAATTTAACTAATGGTGCTTCTGGTTGGAATTCTGTAGAATTTGCTTTTGAAATATCAGCTAAATCCAAATAAGCAAGTAAACGTAATTCTTGAATATCACTACTTTCACATTTTAAATTAGAAATTAATGAATTCTTATAAGAACCTTTTAAATAAGTATTAATTTTTCCATATAATACATCCCCAGAATTAACATCATTATCTGCTAGTAATGATACAAATTCATTTGTTTTACTAGAGTCATATAATACATGCCAACTACTATTATCTTTAAGAGTAACAGAGTCACCTACTTTATATTGATCATAAGTAACAACCACTTCTGGTTTCTTTACCTCAGTAGTCTTTGTTTTCTTCTTACCACCATTTACTAAAGAGTTTGTAATTGCAAAAACAACTATAAAAGTAACAATAGCCGCTACAGCAACTACAATCCATGTTTTTACAGCGTAAGCAGAATCATTATTATTATTTTCCATTTCATCCATAATAAACGCCTCCTATAATAAAATAGTACCACGAAATGAAAAGAAAAAAAAGATACTTTTTCAAGTATCTTATTTCTCTAATAAACTTAGACTTACTTTATTTTTCTCCAATGAGATATCGTCTACATAACAATCCACAATATCCCCTACACTAAACAAATCACTTGGATGTTTTATAAAGTTTTTCGATAATTTTGATATATGAGCAAGTCCATCTTCATGTAACCCAATATCAATAAATAATCCAAAATCTACAACATTACGAACAGTTCCTTGTAATTTCATACCAATCGTTAAATCTTTGATATCTAATACATCACTCTTTAAGATTGGTTGTGGGTAATCATCACGAGGATCTAAGTTTGGTTTCTTTAGTGATGCAATAACATCTTCTAAAGTATAGATATCAGTCCCCATAGTATCTTTAAATGTTTCAAGATTAAGTTTATTTAATTCATCAATTAAATGAGGAGTACCAATATCTTTAATACTACATCCAACAGCTTCTAATATTTTAAGTGCTAAATCATAACTTTCTGGGTGGATTGCAGTACTATCTAAAATATTATCTCCATCGCTAATACGTAAGAAACCTACTGCTTGTTCATAAGCTTTATCAGTTAATAATTTCTTACTCTTAATTTCCTTACGAGAAGTAATTTTACCAACACTTTCACGATATTCAATAATCTTCTCAATTGCTTTTTTCGTAATTCCAGATACATATTTTAATAAAGATGCAGAAGCAGTATTAATATTAACTCCTACACTATTAACACATTTTTCTACAACGAAATCTAAGGAACTAGATAACTTCTTTTGAGATACATCATGTTGATATAATCCAACACCAATTCCTTCAGGTGGAATCTTTACAAGTTCTGCTAAAGGATCTTGTAATCTTCTACCAATACTTACTGCACTACGCTTCTCAACTGCTAAATCAGGAAACTCTTCAATCGCCTGAGGTGATGCTGAATAAATAGATGCTCCTGCTTCACTAACAATTACATATTTACAATTTAGATTATTTTCTTTAATCATTTCACTACAGAATTTCTCAGACTCACGAGAAGCTGTTCCATTTCCAATCGCAATAACATCTACATGATACTTATTAATTAGTTGAACAACAACTGCTTTACTTAATTTTATACGATTTTCGGTATCCCCATTTAAGAATGGTTTGATAACAGTACTATCTAAATATTTACCATTCGTATCAACAACGGCTAACTTACATCCATTAACATATCCAGGATCAAAAGCAAGTACTACTTTTTCTTTCATAGGAGGTGTTAACAATAAAGCCTCTAAGTTCTTACCAAAGTTATCAATTGCAGCCTCTTCTCCCTTTTCTGTTAAATCACTACGAATCTCACGTTCGATAGAAGGTTCAATTAATCTCTTATAAGAGTCTTCAATTGCTTCTTTTACATAAGATGTAACAAAACTTTTCTCATTACGAATAACTTTTTTCTCTAGAAAGGATAAAATTTCATCCTTATTTACATCGATACTAACATTAAGAACTTTTTCATTTTCTCCACGATTTAAAGCAAGAATACGATGTGGTTTAATCCATTTAACAGGTTCATTATAAGAATAATACATCTCATAAATCTTAGTTGGGTCTTCTGCACCTTTCTTCATACTAGAAGTAATAACCCCATTCTTATAAAACATATTACGAATACTCTTACGATAAGAAGCATTATCACTAATCCATTCTGCAATAATATATTTTGCTCCTTCAATACATTTTGCTTCATCTAATTCGTCTTTAATAAATTTGTTACATAAATCCGAAATAGATCCTTTTTCTGGAAAAGACATCATCATCTTAGCAAGTGGTTCTAATCCAGCAGCAATAGCTTCTGTAGCCTTTGTTTTTTTCTTTTCTTTATATGGTCGATATAAATCTTCTACTTCAACCAACTTATTACAATTTAATATTTGTGTCTTTAATTCATCCGTAAGTAGACCTTTCTCATCAATTAGTCGAATTACATCTTCCTTACGTTTTAATAAACTTTCTTGATACTCATAAACTTCGTTGATTTTACGAATAGATTCTTCATCCAAAGCGCCAGTTGCTTCTTTACGATATCTAGCAATAAAAGGAATGGTATTTCCCTCACTTAATAATTCCAATACAGTAGAAACTTGTTTTTCCGTAATATTTAAGTCTCCAGCAATCCCTTTTATAATCATTTCATTCATCTTGTCATCCTCCAAATCTTCCAATAAATATTTTATCATAAATACTTCAAAAAAAAATAGGAGTTTACACTCCTATTCATTAGAAGAACGATCACAAGTATAACCGTCATTTTCTAAATTTCTTTGAATATCATCAATATTTTGATTTTCTTCATATTCTGGTAATTTCGTTTTATATTTCGTTAAAATTGGTTCTGCAACAGAATCATCAAACAAAGCATAATCAATGTGATAAGAAGTAACATAAGTTGCTCCTATTAAATCACAACTAACTGTAGTACCAATTGCAGTATTCGCAAACTCACTACTTAAACTTTTACAAGTTTTATATAAAGCCGTTAAATCATCAACGTCAGTTGCAACACTACCCTTCGTTGTTAAAGAATAATTTAATTCACTTAATTGACTCTTTTCAAAATCAAAATCAAATGTATGAATATAATCATAATTCTTATCATTATCGGATTTTTCACAAGTTAAAGTACCACTTGTAATGACTTTCTCTGTAATTGGTTCATCAACATTTCCAGATTGATTATGAGCTTCCAAAAAAGATGTAATATCTGGTAAAAAGAACACAACAGCAAATAAAGCACCAATAATAATAAACATTAAGGCTTTACGGAAAAAACCAGGCTCTTTATATTCTACTTTTACTTCTTTTAAATTACGATTTTCTAGCGCAGCCTTTTCTTTTGCAGCAATAACATTAGTAGCCATAGATTCAGATGCAGATATTTGAGGAACAACTTCTTCCTCTTTCTTTTCTTCTACCACTTCTTCTTCCAATGTCTCAACAACCGGTCTTAAAATTCTACTTTCCCCATCCTCTACAGGAGCATTTGCAGCTGCTACAGGAGGCGCAACAGTTGGAGGTGCTACCTCTAATAATTCCTCCGTATCGTTAGATGCAGTAGGAGCAGCTACTGGTGCAGCTACTGGAGCTACTGGTGGGGCAACTGGAGCCACACTATTAGTATCCGTAGGTGTAACATTAGGAGTAGGATTTTGCACTGGATTTACATTAGTATTATTAGGTACAACGCCATTTGGCATTACATTATTATTTTCACTATTATTCACGTATATCAACTCCCTATTATCTACATTATAACATAGGACATTATCTTAAAGAAGATATTTTTTCTTGAAAATCCTCCGCTCCAACAAGATAACTACCACTAGTAACCATGTCACATTCCTTACATTCACTAATAGTATCTCCAGTAACACCACCATCCACATTAATAATAGCAGGAATATCATATTCGTTTAATAAAGCACGAACTTCATGAATCTTATCTCCTGTTCCAGAAATGAATGGTTGTCCACCTTCTCCTGGTTCAACACTCATCACAAGAACACTATCAATAAATGGTAAATATGGAACTAAAGCAGATACTGGAGTATCAGGTTTGATAGATAATCCTGCTTTAATAGAATATTTTTTAATTAGATTTAAACACTTTTCAATATCCTTATCAATTTCTACATGAATGATAATATATTCCGTATTAAGTTCTGCATATAGAGGAATATACTTCTCAGGATCTTCTACCATTAAATGTATTTCTAAACGTTTGGAAGTATATTTATAAATATTTTTCATTTCCGAAAAAGGCATCGTTTTGTTTGGAACAAATTTTCCATCCATAATATCAACATGAATATAATCAACATCTGTTTGATCTAATTTTCTTAAATCCATTGGAATGTTTTTACTACTTAAAAAAGATGCACTTACTTTCATATAATTTCCTCCTCCCCAATAAAATTCAAATAATCTTCATAACGGCTCGAAAGAATAGAACCATTTCTTACTGCTTCTTTTACCGAACATTCTCCTTCCCTAGTGTGATTACAATCACGATAAGGACAAGGATATTTTTCAAATTCAATAAAAGAATTTCGTATATTTTCTCTTGATTCATCTTTAAAATCCAAAGCAGAAAAACCAGGTGTATCCATTACTTTACCATCTAAAAAGTCAAATAACTCTACAACACGAGTCGTATGTTTTCCTCTACCCAAAGCCAAAGATACTTCACCAGTTTCTAAATTCCAATCTGGATTCAATTTATTTAATAAAGAACTTTTACCAGCTCCAGTTTGCCCTGTAAAAACAGAAGTCTTACCAGTAATAAGAGATTTTATTTTATCAATTTCTTGATTCGATACAACGATATAACCAATTTCTCTATAATAATCAAGAATTGGCTTAATCTTTTCATAATCCGTATCTTCTACCAGATCCTCTTTCGTAATAACAATAATCGGTTTAACAGAATGCATTTCCATCAAACTAATCATCTTATCCAATAAATTGGTAGAAAAATCCGGATGAACCAAACTTGTAACAATAAAAGCCTGATCAATATTACTTACCTTTGGTCTTTGAAACTCATTCTTTCGTTCTAAGACCTTTTCAATTAAATGGTCCTCAGTATGAAAAAGAACATAATCCCCCACTAAGGGAGTAATATGTTCTTTTCGAAATATACCACGACATTTACAAGGATAAGTTTCATTACCAGCTTTCACAAAATATAAATCACTACTAATTTTAATTATTTGTCCTTGCATAAATCCCCCTACTCTGTATTCGATGTATTAGATTCTGTTCCACTCTCTGTATTCGTAGCAGGCTTAGGAGCCACTTCTTTTGGAGCAATAGCAACCGTAATCTTTAAAGTTTGCCCTTTTACAACTGGGCTACCAACACCACGAGATTGTGAAATAATCGTACCCTCTGCATAAGCAGATGTTTCTTGTTCTACTACTTCTAATTTCAAACCATATTTGTTACAGAAATTTTCTGCATCACTTTGGCTCCATCCAAGTTCTGCCATATCTGGGAACTCTTCTACAAGATTTGGAATATATAATGTTAATTTATCTCCTTCTTTAACTTCACTACCCTTCGCTAAAGATTGACCGATAATTTCTTGTTCATCATATTCTTTATCTTTATCATCGATATCTTTCTTTTCAATATCAACAACTAAACCTTTTAATTGTAATTCTGTTTGAACTTTAATATAGTTTTGACCAGTATAATCATCTAATTGGAAAGTATCTTCTCCAGAAGATTTATAAATGGTAATAGTAGCACCATATTTTACTTTCTTTCCAGCAGTTGGATTTGTTTTTACAACACGATTCTTATCAATCGTCTTACTTGGTGTTAATTCAACCTTTTTCGCAACAACAAATCCAGCATCTTTTAATTTAGTCTCACATCGACTTACTTTTAATCCTTTACAATCAGGAACAACAGCCTCTTTTTCACTAAAAGATGGATAAACATAAATGAAGAAAATGAACACACCAATCAATAGTACTGCAATAATACTTAAAATAATAATGAGAATCTTCATCTTATTCTTTTTCTTCTTTGGTTTTTCTTCTACTTCTAAATCCTCTTGTTTTATTTCTTCTACTGGAGTATCCACAGTCTCTTCTTTCTTTGGCTCTGCCTTTTTCTTAGATTCTTCATGTTCTGGATACTTATATTGATAAGGCTCTTCATTCATACGATCATCATCCAATGCCGTTAATAAATCTTGATGCATACTCTTTACATCATCATAACGATTCTTTGGATTCTTAGCCGTAGCCTTAATAATAATATTTTCAATACTTTGTGGAATTGCAGGATTCGATTCTCTTAAACTTGGAAGAGGATCTCTCATATGCTTTAACGCAATCTCTACTGCATTTTCACCACGGAAAGGTAAAGTACCACTTAATAACTCATAGAAAATAATTCCCATAGAGTAAATATCACTCTTGATCGTAGAACCTTTTCCACTAGCTTGTTCTGGTGGTAAATAATGAACAGAACCCATTACAGAATTTGTTTGAGTAAGTTGCGTAGCATTTAATGCCATAGCAATACCAAAATCTGTAATCTTAATTTGTCCATCATCTTTAATCATGATATTTTGAGGTTTTAAATCACGATGGATGATATAAGAATCATGTGCGTGAGCCATACCCTCTGTTAATTGTAACATGATATCGATAGCTTCTGATAAGGTTAAAGTACCACGTTTCTTTAATAATTGTTTTAGAGTTTTTCCTTCAATATACTCCATAACAATGTAGTATAATCCATCATCTTCCCCTACATCATACATTTCAACGATATTAGGATGTGCAAGAGAGGATGCAGATAAAGCTTCTCTTTGGAAACGACGAACAAATTTCTCATCATTCGATTAATCTCCACGTAATACTTTAATCGCTACGTTTCGATCTAGAATAGTATCATATCCTAGATAAACATTTTCCATACCACCTTCACCAATAGAACGTATGATTTCATAACGATCATTAATTTTTTGCCCCTTTGTTATCACTCAGATTCACCTTCTTCAAAACGTGTTAAATAAGCTACCGAAATATTATCAGTTCCACCCCTGTTGTTTGCCTTTTGAATAAGTTTAACGACTTTATCTTCTGGACTACCAGATCCCAAAAGAACTTTACAAATTTGTTCTTTTTCTAGCATGTTTGTTAAACCATCACTAGATAAAAGTATTTGTGAAATATCCATATCACAATCAAAGATATCCACATCTACTTCTGCAGCTGCTCCTAAAGCTTTCATTAAAACGTTCTTCTTAGGATGTACAGAAGCCTCTTCTTTGGTTAATTCTCCAGCACTTACTAATAGATTAACCAATGTATGATCATAAGTAACTTTATGTAATTTATCATCTTTTACAACAAAGCCACTAGAATCTCCAACATTACCAAATAATAGATAATCATCTGTTAAAATTGCCATTACTAAGGTTGTTCCCATCCCTTTACTTTCAGGATGAGTCTTTTCATGTTGAAAAATCAATGAATTAATTTCATCAACAGAATCTCGAATCCAGTTAACAGCATCGATTTTTGACATATTCGCAAAACTTTCTTTGAAATGTCTTCCCAAATAACCTATGGCAATCGAACTTGCTACTTCTCCAGCGGAATGACCTCCCATTCCATCAGCTATTGCTAACAAATGATTCCCTGAAGAATTCTTAACAATAATGACACTATCCTCGTTATGATCACGAACCTTACCAGGATCCGTTAAATAAAAAGATCTCATAACTCCTCCTTCTTACTTCTAAGTTGTCCACAGGCAGCACTAATCTTACCACCAAACTCCTTACGTATCGTAACTGTTAGTTTATTCTTCTTAAGTATATCATAAAAACGCATGATTTGTACTATTTTTGTACGTTTAAACTCAATATTATTCGTTTCATTATAAGGAATTAAATTAATATAACAATTCATGCCCTTTACTAATTCGCATAACTCTTTCGCACATTCTTCCGAATCATTTACTCCTTCTAATAAAATATACTCAAAAGTAAGTCTACGATTCGTCTTATTATAATAATCTTTTAAAGCAGACATCAACACTTCTAATGGATATACTTTATTAATTGGCATAATTTGATTACGAATCTTATTATTAGGTGCATGTAAACTAATTGCTAGATTCACTTGTAAAGGAAATTTAGCAAATTCCTTGATTTTTGGCACAACTCCACAAGTTGACACTGTCAAGTGTCTAGCCCCAATAGCAAGTCCAAATGGATCATTTAAGATAGTAAAGAACTTCATTACATTATCATAATTATCAAATGGTTCACCAATTCCCATTACAACAACATGGCTGATACGATTACCATATTCTTCTTCAATCATAAGAATTTGTAAAACCATTTCGTATACTTCTAGATTACGTACTTTCTTTCTTCTACCAGATTCACAAAACTTACATCCCATATTGCAACCAACTTGACTAGAGACACAGACACTATTTCCAAAGTCATGCAACATTAAAACTGCTTCAATATGTTCACCATCTTCTAATTCAAACAAATACTTTCGAACGTCTTCATCTTTTTGTATCTCTACGATTTTTAATTTCGAACAAGAATAATCCGTTCCAACTTTTGTCAATAAATCCTTACTTAAATTAGATGCTTGAGAAAAGTCAGAAATACGTTTTATATATAACCAATCAAATAATTGTTTTGCATGAAATTTTTTAGATCCAATCGATAAAAAATACTCTTCCATATCTGCTAAACTAAGTCCATATATATTTTTCATAAGTATCACCACACTCTTATAATAACATAAAAAAGAAGAAATATTAACCCATCGGATTAACGATTTCTTCTGTTGTATCAAAATCACTATATTGGCAAACAATTCGCATCATCTTTTCGCATTTACCAGTTGTTTTACCATAGGAATCAAGATTAAATTCTAAATTCGTAATTCTTTCATCTTGAATAGTAACAATAATTTCATTTACTTCATCAGCAACATCTAATTCACGATTATAAGCAATTCTCTCAATCGTAGAACTACTAATAGAATAACGATAAACAACCTTACCACTACTATATTCCGTCTTCGATTCATAACTAGCATTTTCTAATAGAGCATCTGCATTATCAATTACCAATAACTCCTCTAATGGTCTAGTAGTAATACGATAATTAGATATCGTTTCTTCTTCAAAATAAGCAAATAATCCTCGGAAATATTTCTTCTTAATATCTTTACTAGTATAATCAAAAGACTCTTCTTGATCTACTTTAAGCCCTGTTAAGGTATATAATTCAGAATCAATTCCAATAGAATATAGAAAATGATATCTCTTACCATTCACTTTTTCTACACTAAATACATTATTCTTCTTTTCTGTATTTGAATCCATATTAGTATAAGAACCATCTACACTTCTCAAGAAAATCGTTAAGAATAAGAAAAAGAAGAAATAAAATCCAAAGAAAAGAATTGCTTTTCCTCTAGGAGTTTTACTAAGTCCTGTTAAAAAACCAAATGTTTTATGGAAATAATCTTTCATTCAAACACCTTTCCCAACAACGAATCCCCATCTTTACCATTCAAATAATCACGAACACTCATTCTCTTCTTACCAGCTTGTTTGATAGAAGTAAGAATGATTTCTCCATCCGATGTACATACTCCAATTCCATCTTTATAAATCTTACTAATTTCACCACATTGTTTTTGATATTTCGTATCTCCCATACGAGCTTCATAGATTTTGTATTCTACTCCATCTAATATTGCATTAGCTCCTGGAACAGGACATAGTCCACGAATATGATTGAATACCTCTCTCGTAGTTTTAGTAAAATCTAAATGTTCTTCTTCTCTTTGAATATTATATCCGAATGTAACTTCTTCTTCATTTTGCTTTATTCTCTCATTCGTACCATCAATGATAGAAGGTAATGTATCTAGTAATAATTCACGACCCATAACACTTAATCGATCATGTAGACTCTCTAAATTATCC